>JBDKJW010000062.1:0-11369 GCA_039796395.1 Bacteroidota bacterium | reverse complement strand
AGTAAAAGTGGTAGGAGCCGATAGGCCCATGCAATGTGCTACTGCTAATGGTATTACCATTATCAACTTTGGTATGGGTAGCCCGGGTGCTGCTACCATCATGGATTTACTCACCGCTATTGAGCCCGAAGCGGTTTTGTTTTTAGGTAAATGTGGCGGATTAAAACGCAGAAATAAACTAGGTGATTTAATTCTGCCGATAGCAGCGATAAGAGGAGAAGGTACTTCTAACGATTATTTCCCGCCCGAAGTACCCGCCATGCCAGCGTTTGCGTTGCAAAAAGCAATTTCAACAACCATCAGAGATTATAAAGTAGATTACTGGACGGGCACCGTGTATACCACTAACCGCAGGGTTTGGGAGCACGACGATGCGTTTAAATCATACCTTACCAAAGTGAGAGCCTATGCTATTGATATGGAAACGGCCACCATTTTCACCGTTGGTTTTTATAACAAAATTCCTACGGGGGCTTTATTATTGGTAAGTGATCAACCCATGGTACCAGATGGGGTGAAAACAGAGGCTAGTGATAAAAAAATTACAGAGCAGTTTGTGGAGAAGCATTTAAAAATTGGTATCGATTCCTTAAAGCAATTGATCAATAAGGGACAAACAGTTAGGCACTTACGCTTCTAATCTTTCCACAAGAAAGGAAATAAAATATAGGCAAGGGCTATTACCAATACATCCAAACCAATCAGCATAGCTACAAGTTCCGTCATACCGTTTTGCACTACTGAAGAAAATGCAATCACTGCAATTTTCATCAATAAGAGTAATTGAGGTATAATTAAAGGGAAACCCATAATAGCCATTAAAGCTGTTTGCTGCTGGGCTTTTGCAGCAATAGCGGCCAAAAAAGTAAATAGTAAACTTAAACTAATACTACCCAGTAAACTAATGCCTAAAAAGGTAAAGAAATGAGTAAGCGGGTTACCTAGTAATAAAGTAAATATGGCCAAACTAACGAGGTTCATTACCAACATCAACACCGCATTAAATAGGAGTTTCGATATTACAAAAGCAGTTGGCGAACTTATCGTATAATAATACAACATACGCTCCTTGCTTTCTTGCAAAAAACTTTTAGCTACCGCATTAATGCAAATGAATAATTGTAGTATCCAGAACAAAGCATTCCAAATTTTATCTTCCGGTTGCCCAGCAGCGAGGTATACTACAAAACTAGTAGCACTTATATAAAGCAGTATGCCATAAAAAGTGTATTGCTGCCTAATTTCAAGCAACAAATCCTTTTGAAATAGTACCCATATATTTTTACTAAGCTTCATGAAAACATTTTCTACAACGCGGTTCGTAAGTATCTTTTTCACCAAGGAGTACTTGACCGCCATCCGTTGTTTTACGGTAAGAAATATTAGCGATACTGCCACACTTCATACAAATAGCATGGAGTTTTGTAATATAATCAGCAATCGCTAATAAGTGCGGCATGGGCCCGAATGGTTTGCCCGTATAATCCATATCCAAGCCTGCTACAATTACCCGCACCCCCCTTAAGGCGAGGGTTTCACATACATGTATAATTTCTGTGTCGAAAAATTGCGCCTCATCTATACCCACTACATCCACATCTTGAGCCATTAATAAAATGGTTTGGGAATTATCGATAGGGGTAGAAGGAATACTGCTGGCATCATGACTAACCACTTTGGTTTCGTCGTAGCGGGTATCGATAGCAGGTTTAAATATCTCTACTTTTAAGTTGGCAATACGTGCACGCTTCAATCTTCGTATAAGTTCTTCGGTTTTTCCGCTAAACATACTTCCACAAACTACTTCAATCCATCCCTTTCTTCCTCCAGTTAAATTTGGCTCTATAAACATGAAACAAAATAATATTAATATAATAAACGTTAGTAGCTTTAATATTCGCTCAGTAACAACCCCCAAAAGTATTGTTTCCGATGGAAAGAGTGGGCACTTTAATTAATAAATTAAAAGAACAGTTCGATCAGCAGGCCGAACCTACTCAAATTGCTGTAACTGCCCAATTATTATTGGCAGAACTACAACCCAAACTGGCAGAATATACCCCTAACGGAAAAGTATCAGTGGTAATGCCAACCATATCGCTTGCTACTCAGCCAGTAGAAGCACCTACTTTTCCTGTAGCACATAAGCCTGTAAAGAAAGAAGATCAATCTGGTTGGTTATTTGAAGAGCCTTTGATAATGCCTACCATGATTCATGAGGATTATAACCAAACAAGAACCGATATCAATTCTTTTTTAGGCGGAAATTCGATTAGTTTGAATGATCAATTAAAGCGAGAAGAGGGTGAGGTAGCAACTATGTTGGAAGAATCACCAATTCGAGATTTAAAGAAAGCAATAAGTGTTAACGACCGTTATTTATTTATTAATAGTTTATTTAGGGGAGATGAAACGATGTACGAAAGAAGCATTCGTACGATTAATGGATTAAATATTTATCCCGAAGCTCAATATTGGATTCAACGCGAATTAAAAGTAAAATTGAGTTGGGAAGAAAATAGTGAACCTGTAATATTGTTTGATCAATTGGTTAAAAGACGATTTGCCTGAATAAACGCTACTACTTTTTCTACCGCACCGGCTTTTTCTATAACATAATGTTTGGCAATAGCACCGGTTGTTTCGCGCTTATCTTGCTGTAGTAAAGTTGTGAATATACCCGATAATTTTTCAGGAGTGGTCGAAACGATTGCGCCTCCGTTTTCTACCAATTCAATAGCTTCTAAGTATTTTTGGTATACCGGTCCGAACACCACAGGAACCCCATACACTGCAGCTTCCAATGTATTATGAATACCTCCGCTATCAAACCCACCCCCAATAAAAGCAATAGCAGCATACTGATAAATACTGCTTAGCATACCCATAGTATTCATGATGAGGGTTTGTGCTGCTTGTTGTTTTTCACTACTGGTTTGCTGCCACTCCGTATATAAAATAGGATTGGGATAAAGTTTCATGCATTCCATAATCCGCTTCTCACTAATATCATGTGGAGCAATAATATACTTAGCTGCTGAATGATGATGTGCAAATGCAGCAATGGCCTTATCGTCATTAAGCCAAGTACTTCCACAAATAATAGCCGGCTGTGCTGATAAAAATTCAACAAGGATAGGAATGGGTACAGCCAGTTGCGCTATACATATAACCCTATCAAAACGTGTATCACCAACTATACTTGTTGTAGCGGTTAAACCAATACGCTGAAGCAGTGCTAATGAATCGGCATCTTGCACCATAATTGCCGTAAAGTATGTCAACATATTTCTATAAAATCCACCATACCATCGAAAGAAAACCTGGTCATTTCTAAAAATAGCAGCTACCAATAAGCAGGTAATTTGTCTTTTTTTGAGTGCATATAAATAATGAAACCAAAATTCATATTTAATAAAAATGGCCATCCTTGGTTGAAGTAGATTCAGCCATCTTTCTGCATGATATTGGCTATCCATGGGCAAGTAACAACTTAAATCGGCGATGGGATGATTTTTGCGTACCTCATAACCAGAAGGCGAGAAAAAGCTTACTACAATTGCATAGTTGGCATAAGTAGATTTTAATTGCTCCAATAGGGGTAAGCCTTGTTCAAACTCGCCCAATGAAGAACAATGCATCCATATAATAGGCCGGCGATTGTTTGCTACAAAATTTTCTAGCAAACTAAAACTTTGCCTTCTACCTAAAACCCATTTTTGGGCTTTCTCATTAAATGGCGAAGCTAGCCGAATGATCAGCGGGTAAAACTTGATGAAAATTTGATAGAAAAGGCGCATCTACTACAAATGTACAGTCTTCTTTTTTCTTTATTTTACACTAGCTTTGTTATCATAAAGAAAGTATATGCGGCCGATACAGATGGTGGATACCAAAACTCAGTATTTACATATAAAAGTAGAAGTAGATAAAGCCATTCATGAAGTATTAGATACAGCGGCCTATATCAATGGAAAAGCAGTACAAGACTTTAGCGCTGCTCTCGGAAATTATTTAGGTATAAAGCATACCATTCCTTGCGCCAATGGTACCGATGCCCTACAAATTGCCATGATGGCATTGAATTTGCAACCAGGTGATGAAGTTATTACGCCCTCATTTACTTATATCGCTACCACGGAAGTAGTGGCTTTACTGAAATTAACACCTGTTTTTGTAGAAGTAGATCCACAAACATTTTGTATAGATCCAGCAGCGGTACGTAAAGCCATTACGCCGAAAACAAAAGCCATTGTGCCCGTACATTTATATGGCCATGCGGCACCGATGGAAGAAATCTTGGCCATTGCCAAAGAACATAATTTATACGTGATTGAAGATAATGCACAAGCTATTGGTTGTGATTATACATTTTCAGACGGTACTAAAAAGAAAACAGGTACCATGGGTACGATCGGCGCTACCTCTTTCTACCCGTCTAAAAATTTAGGCGCCTATGGAGATGGCGGTGCTTTATTTACCCATGATGATGAATTAGCACATCAAATGAAAATGATTGCTAACCATGGCCAGCAAAAAAGGTATTACCACGAAGTAGTGGGTTGTAATTCGCGATTAGATTCAATTCAAGCAGCGGTGCTCAATATTAAGCTGAAAAAATTAGATGAATATAACCATGCAAGGATGGCGGTTGCAGCTTTTTATAATAAAGCATTTGCTGGGAATGAAAAGATTGTAACGCCTTATGTGGCTGCCTATAGCACCCATGTTTACCATCAATATACTTTACAAATAAAGGGTGTAGATAGAGATGGATTGGTGGCCTATTTAGCAGAACACAAAATTCCATCGATGATCTACTATCCTGTACCCGGACATAAACAAGATATGTTTGCTTCTTTTGGTTTAAGTAATACGTTTATGCCAGTAACAGACGCTTTAACGGACGCTGTAATTTCTTTACCTGTTCATACAGAAATGGATGAAGAACAATTAACTTACATCTCCACTCATGTTCTACAATTTATAAATCAATAAATATGAAAATTGCTGTAGTAGGCACTGGTTATGTTGGATTAGTAACGGGTACCTGTTTTTCTGAAACGGGTAACAAAGTAACTTGTATCGACATTGATCAATCTAAGGTTACCAAACTATCGAATGGAGAAATCACCATTTATGAGCCTGGTTTAGAGAAGATTTTTTTAAGAAATTTAAAGGAAGGGCGTTTACAGTTCACTACTAATTTGGCAGAGGGTGTAAAAGATGCGGAGATCATATTTTTGGCCTTACCAACCCCTCCGGGTGAAGGTGGTGCAGCAGATTTAAAATATGTATTGGGTGTTGCTAAAGACCTTGGAAATATTCTTACTGATTATAAAGTAATTGTAGATAAGAGTACAGTACCTGTTGGCACTGCTGAGAAGGTGTATGCTGCTATCGCCGCTAATTTTAAAGGTGAATTTGATGTGGTAAGTAACCCTGAGTTTTTGCGTGAAGGGGTGGCGGTAGATGATTTTATGAAACCCGATAGAGTAGTAGTAGGTACACGTTCTGAGCGCGCAAAAAAAGTAATGTCGGATTTATATGCGCCTTTTGTGCGCCAAGGTAATCCCGTGATTTTTATGGATGAGAAATCTGCAGAACTAACTAAATATGCAGCTAACTCATTTTTGGCTACTAAAATTTCTTTTATGAATGAAGTAGCACAACTCTGCGAAAAACTTGGGGCCGATGTTGATATGGTGCGTAGAGGTATTGGTAGCGATGATCGAATTGGAAAACGTTTCTTATTCCCCGGTATTGGTTATGGTGGAAGCTGTTTCCCCAAAGATGTGCAGGCATTGATCATGTCGTCGGAAGAAGTAAATTATGATTTTAAAATATTGAAAGCGGTTGAAGATGTAAATGAGAAGCAAAAACTGCATTTAATTCCGAAGGTTGAAAAATATTTTAATAGTAATTTAAAAGGGAAGCATTTTGCTTTATGGGGTTTGGCCTTCAAACCCAACACAGATGATATTCGGGAAGCACCCGCTTTGTATGTAATTGATGCATTAGTTGCTGCAGGTGCTACCGTTACTGCATTTGATCCGGAAGCCATGCCCAATGTAGAGCGTACGATCGGTAATAAAGTGAAGTATGCAAAGAATCAATATGAAGCTTTACAAGGTGCTGATGCATTAATTATTGCTACAGAGTGGAGTGAGTTCCGTACACCTGATTTTGATCGTATAAACGAGGTATTGAAACAGAAAGTAATTTTTGATGGCAGAAACTTATTCGATGTAAAATTCATTACCGATATGGGATATCATTACGAAAGTATCGGTCGCCCATAAAACCAATAACCATGGCAAAAAAACGTGTATTAATTACCGGCGCAGCCGGTTTCTTAGGATCTCATTTATGTGATCGGTTTTTAAAAGAAGGATTTGATGTAGTGGGGATGGATAACCTTATCACGGGTGATTTAAGAAATATTGAACATCTTTTTAAAAGAGATGATTTTGAGTTTTATCATCATGATGTATCGAAGTTTATTCATGTACCCGGACAGATAGATTATATCATGCATTTTGCTTCACCAGCAAGCCCTATCGATTATTTGAAGATTCCTATTCAAACCTTAAAAGTAGGTGCCTTAGGAACACATAACTGTTTGGGATTGGCCAAAGAAAAGAAAGCACGCATGCTCGTAGCTTCAACCAGTGAAGTATATGGAGATCCGATGGTGCATCCACAAACTGAAGAATATTGGGGTAATGTAAACCCTGTTGGTCCGCGTGGTGTATACGATGAAGCCAAGCGTTTTATGGAATCTATCACAAGAGCGTACTACACTTTCCATGGTGTTGAAACAAGAATCGTAAGAATATTCAATACTTATGGTCCACGTATGAGGCTCAATGATGGTAGGGCTTTGCCTGCTTTTATCGGACAAGCATTGCGTGGTGAAGACTTAACTGTATTTGGCGATGGTAGTCAAACCCGTTCTTTCTGTTATGTTGATGATTTGATAGAAGGCATTTATAGATTATTATTGAGTGATTATACCATGCCCGTAAATATTGGCAACCCCAATGAAATTACGTTGAAAGATTTTGCGGAAGAAGTATTGAAGCTTACTGGGTCATCGGTGAAAATTATTTATAAACCATTACCCGTTGATGATCCTAAACAACGCCGCCCAGATATTACCAAGGCAAAAGAGATATTAGGATGGGAGCCTAAAGTGGATAGGGCAGAAGGATTAAAGAAAACCTATGAATACTTCAAATCTTTGCCTAAAGAAGAATGGAGTAAACAACCCAAAGAATTTAATTCGAATAGTTAATACATGAAACCAGTTGTTGTAGTTACCGGTATGAACGGACAGTTAGGTTGGGAATTACAACAACTGGTTGGTTCATTTCCCAGTTTAGATTTTTTATTTACAGATAGATCGTTATTAGACTTATCGAACCCAGCTAGTATTCCTGATTTTTTTAAAAACCACAAAGCACAATATGTAATTAACTGCGCTGCTTATACTGCTGTTGATAAAGCAGAAACCGAAAGAGAGCTAGCGCATACAATTAATGCGAAGGCTGTAGGCGTGTTGGCAGCTACTTGTAAGGAAATGAATGCTACACTCATTCATATTTCTACAGACTATGTGTTTAATGGTATGGGTGCAGATGGAGAAGGAAAAATTCCTTATCTGCCAGATGCTACTATTGATCCAGTTAATTATTATGGTGCAACAAAAGCAGAAGGCGAGCAATTAGCACAAGCTAATAATGACAAAACAATTATCGTACGCACATCTTGGGTATATAGTGCACATGGAAATAATTTTGTGAAAACAATGTTACGCTTAATGAGTAGCAGGCCAGAACTCAATGTAGTAGCAGATCAGCAAGGATCACCTACCTATGCAGCTGATTTGGCCAGTGCGTTATTACAAATAATTACAAAGCACGAATTGGGGACTAAGCAGTATGGCATATATCAGTATAGTAATGAAGGTATTATTACTTGGTATGATTTTGCAGTGGCTATTCGCGATGGTGCAGGATTAGCTTGTGAAGTGTTACCCATTACAACTGATCAATATCCAACACCCGCAAAAAGGCCAATATTTTCTGGAATGGATACCAAAGCTATTACGGATGATTTTGGAATAAAACCCAAAGTTTGGAAAGATAGTTTAACGAATTGTCTTCGTTTATTAGTTTAGTATGTAATTTTCATTATGATGCGTGCGATTCACATAATTGTTACGGGAGGTACTTTTGATAAGGAATATAATTTTATTTCTGGAGAATTATATTTTAGGGAAACACATATGCAGGAACTATTAGAGAAAGGTAGGTCTCAATTGCCTGTTCGGATATCGCAACTAATGCTTAAAGATAGTTTGGAGATGACGCAACAAGACCGTGAACTTATAGCAGCTAGTTGCAATGCAAGTGAAGAAGAAAGAATAGTAATTACACATGGCACCGATACCATGACTGAAACAGCTCAATTTCTTGCCAATAAAATCATGGATAAAACCGTGGTATTAACAGGTGCCATGATCCCTATAAAGTTTGGTAGTTCAGATGGTTTATTCAATTTGGGAAGTGCGTTGGCATTTGCCCAGAGTTTACCGCATGGTATTTATGTGGCTATGAATGGTCGCTATTTTCATTGGGATAAAGTACGTAAAAACAGGCAGTCGGGTATATTCGAAGAACTTATTTAAAAGGCTAGCTCTAATACTATATTCAAGCTCTCTCTCAACGCATAAATTTGTTCGGCATTTAATTTCCCAACTGGTTCAATTAGTCTCCGATTATCAATTGAACGAATTTGATCTACCAATATATCGCTAGGTTTGTCTAACTGATTTTTGTTTAATCCAATTCTTAATGGCGCTGCATTAGCTATTCTATTTGTACTAATCGGACAAATAATGGTAGAGGGATGCTCATTGTTGAGCATATTGGTTTGTACAATCACCACTGGGCGTACTTTGCCCGGCTCTGTTCCGCGTTGCGGATTGAGGTTGGCTAGCCATATGTCGTACTGTTTAATCTTCATCTATTAGGCTTTCAAATTCATCTAAAATACCCATTGCATCATTACGGGTAAGCTTAGATGCTTTATGCAAGGAAGCCTTCACCAATTTTTTCTTATTGTATACATTGTATACATGAACCGCTTCATTGATATACCGATTACGGGCTATATCCATTTTTCCGAGTAGTTTTTCAGTTTCCATAAATATGTCGTCATCTAGTTTGAGTGATAAGATTTTCATACCAGAAATTTTTATAAAAGTATATACTTTTTAGGTATACTTAAATAAAATATTTCTTTATGCAATTTTGCGGTAAATAAATGAATTCCTAATGCGTATAAATACTCTTTTTGTAGGTTGAAAACACGGTATTTAACTAAACTCACCTCGTAAACAAATAAAAACGCCCCTCCGCTTTAGCTGGAGAGGCGTTTGTTGCCCGACCTGGATTCGAACCAAGACATACTGAACCAAAATCAGTTGTACTACCCTTATACTATCAGGCAATCCCATCTGTTCTTTCGAACGGGCTGCAAAAATAAGCTTCGGGTACAAGTATGCCAAATTTTTTCAAAATAAACTGATTCTTGAGCCAACTCAATAACCTAATAACTGAATAACCTAAACACTATTCTCCCTATCCTTCAATTCCTTGATTTTATCTAGCGCCCCAGCTACTACATCGCACATGATTGTGTACAGGGCACCAGGTTTATGGTTGGTATACACATATTCAAGGGCTAAATTCTCATTGGCAATAACTGTTTGGGGTACTTTGGGGTTTACTTCATTGATGCCCTCCTGTAGCAAGCTAATAATCTCCTCGGCGGTTCTGCCTCGTAAATTCTTATCACATCTTATAATAATCTCATCAAAATACTTGGCCGAAATACTGCCTAATGCCCGAATATCTTCATCTCTTCTATCTCCTGTGCCGCTAATAACCCCCACTTTATAAGGATAATCGAGTTTATCTACAAATTCACATAATAATTGTAAACCATGTGGGTTATGCGCAAAATCGGCGAGGAAGGTGAAATTTTTAAAATGGAAGAAATTTAACCGCCCAGGGATTGTGGCACTTCCTGCAATAAATGTTTGTAAACCACTACGGATATCTTCAATAGTAATTGATTTGAAGAGATAAGTGGCCATTACACTTGGTAATGTATTTGCAATATTATGTACCGCTTTACCTTCAAACGTAAGTGGAATTTCTTTCACATGAATCACCCTAATTTTCCAAGTACCTTTTAAAATACTTACATAGCCATTCTCATATACAGTGGCTAATCCACCCGCTTGGCAATGCGCTTGAATACGTGGATTATTTTCATCCATACTAAACAAAGCGATATTGCATTTGAGTGCATCCTTCATGGCATATACCAAATCATCATCGGCATTAAGTACTGCATAACCATGTGGGAACACTGTTTCAGGTACAACCGCTTTTACCCGCGCCATTTGTTCGATGGTATTGATACCACCCAAACCCATATGATCACTGGCCACATTGGTTACAATTGCTACATCGCAATGTTGAAAAGCCAAGCCATTTTTTAAAATACCCCCTCGCGCACATTCTAATACCGCAAAATCAACTGTTGGATCTTTAAGTACAAATTGAGAAGAAAGCGGACCGGTACAATCGCCCTTCATCAATAATTGATTTTGAATATATACGCCATCGCTGGTTGTATAGCCTACTTTTTTTCCAGCCGATTTAGAAATATGTGCCGTTAATCGGGTAGTCGTTGTTTTTCCGTTAGTGCCTGTGATAGCAATGATCGGAATGCGACCATTACTTCTATCGGGGAAGAGCATATCAATCACCGGTTCCGCTACATTCCGCGGTAATCCTTCAGCAGGTTCTATATGCATCCTAAAACCTGGGGCAGCATTTACTTCTAGTATAGCACCCCCATTTTCACTCACCGGTGTACGTAAGTCTTGCGCCATAATATCAATACCACAAATATCTAATCCAATTATTTTAGCAATACGCTCACACATCACAATATTGGCAGGGTGTACTTCATCTGTAAGATCGGGGCGTTTGTAATAGCCCATCATTACATTATCTCCTTTACATAAAATTTCTCCGTCTTCTGCAATTTTGACTTCAATATTATCGATTGGAACGCCAACACAACCTATTCTCATATCTTTGTGAGTGGTGATGGAAGCTGTAATGACAGGAGAGGTTTCTGTCAAGCCGTAACCTTCACAAACTTTGATACCTGCCGCCCAAAATACACGAGCTAAGCGAGGTTGTAAAGCCGCAGAGCCTGAAGAAATAAATTGAATATTACCACCTAAGGCTTCACGCCATTTGCTAAAGATTAGTTTATCGGCA
>JBDKJW010000061.1:0-11513 GCA_039796395.1 Bacteroidota bacterium | reverse complement strand
TAGGATTATAATCGGCTATACGCTTCCAGCCATTAAACAAGCCATATACTGAGGCATTCCACTTATCACTAGTATGGGTTATGGCCATTCTTCCATAAACTGGCGGAATATGATCAAGTGGTACAGTAACACTATTTTGATCTTTGAATCTACCCTTAGTATACGTTACAACAGCATCAATGACTGTTCCTTTTACTATAGTATATGCGGCATTTACACTAAATCCTGCAACATAGGCTGTAGCTTTATTTTGCATGGCATACACAGCACTCTTAACACCATTGTAGAAGATACTATCTTGTCCGTTAAAAGTAAATTTATCTTGTACCAAGGCATTGCTAAACCAAGTATAAAAAAAGGCAGCGCCAAAGCTATATTTACTAGTTGTATAGTTGGCATTCAATTCTGCATTATATGTGTATTCAGGTTTCAAATTAGGATTAGGAACAACCACTAAACCTGTTCTCGAATCAAATACTTTTGATAAATCATCTACATTGGGTGATCGAAAACCACTACTTACAATAAATGCTGCACGAAACCGATTACTTGTATTGTACACAATGCCAATATTTCCTGTAACTGCTTTATTGTTTTGCCTAGCACGGGTAAATGGAAATTTAGTAAGTGCTGTATCTACAAAGCGAGCATCCATTTGTACGAGGTTAAAACGTAGGCCATCGTTTAAAGTCCAATGCTCATTAAACTTATAGGTATGTTGTGCAAATACAGCTTGTGAAGAAAAAGTTGTTGGCCCATCGGCATAACGCGTTGTTATTCTACTCTTAGCACCACTTACTATATTTACCCGTTCAGCTGTAGAGCGTACAAAGTTTGAATAACTTTCTGCACCAATATGTAATTCATTTTTACCACTATAATGTTTAGCATCGAAGCTTAATCCAAAAACATGTATTCGTTCCCATCTAAAATCTTTATTATTATTTTGAAAACGACGAGTAATGCGGCTCTCTTCAATATCTTGATAGCTAGCAGTTAATTTAATTTCTTTAAAAAAACCCGTTTGTTGATCTGCATTAAAATGATACGCTGCCATATTCCTGATTTGCGGACCATAATACCATGCTGCGAAAACGGGCAACCCTGCTGCCTTCTCTGTTAGCCTATCGTATCGAGGAATATCGTTTGAATTAGAAAACTGTAGATTTAAAATATGTTTTATTTTTTCCGAAGCCTGATACAAAAATTTCTGTGTTACATCAACCTGCTTATAGCCAGATGGTATTTGCTTATTGGGATTTGGATTGGGAACAACAACATCCGTATTTCCTACTCTTTCTACTATAAAGTCTTTCATTCCAAATGTTGGGTATGCTTCTCTTCTTTTTGCCCCTTGTAGCATATCGCCAAAAGAGCCATAAGTAACCGATGTAAATGAGGCCCATTGTTTACCAGCGATATTTAATTGGAGATTTCCCCTATTTTCTTCAATAGCACTTGCATAACGAAGTGTAGCACTTCCATTTATAGTTGTACGACCATTAGTTGAAAGTGTAGGATTTTTGGTATACATACTTACAACACCACCTAGGGCATCACTCCCATATAATGTAGATGATGGTCCATAAAGTACTTCCATTCTATCTAAAATCATATTATCAATGGTTACAATATTCTGAAGATGCCCTGCCCTATAAATAGCATTGTTCATCCGCACACCATCTACCATTAATAATACCCTACTTGCTTCAAATCCACGAATAATAGGGCTTCCGCCACCTTGCTGACTTTTTTGTACAAATATTTTACCCGAATTAATCAGGGCGTCGCCCGGATTAGGTTGATAGTTGATATCTTCCGGGCGTTTTAATACATCTACATATTGCGCAATTCTTTTTGTTTTTTCTGGGAATTTATTAGCAAAAACAACTACCTCATCTAATGTTCCCCTGGTAGTATCTTTCTTTTTTTGTTCTTGGGCATACACGCATACGCTAGCGCATAACGCCGCCGTTATCATTATTTTTCTCATAAATTTTAAATTATTTTAGCATTACACTACACACGCCGCCGCAGCGGACACTATACACTATGCATTTTTTGGCGGGGGAAGATGAACTTCCAAGCATCGTTCAATACATACTTGGGAAACTGCGTTGCAGTATATAGATACCGGAGAATTTGAGAACTCTATTTTTGGGCACCGTTCATAAAAAAACAATTGCCAAGCCGATATTTTTTTTACAAGAAGTGGCGCCCCACTATTTTCTTGATCCAATAGCGCATCTGATTTCTCTTCTATAGCCTGTTCTTGATAATCAAAAATGCCTTTTACGCATACTTGGGTATCATTCATCGCTTTAGCTTCGGCTACATCAAATAATGCACCATTGATTGTTAGTTCTTTACCTTCTTCTACCCAATGAATCGCTGATTTGTTGATAACCAATGTTTGTAATTGTTGCTGTTCCAAGGCCTCTCTCATTTCAAAACGCACCCAGCAACGGGCTATTTGCAAAGACAGAAATACAAGGGTAGGTATTAGGCAAATACCCAATAAAAAAAAGGCGATTCTATTTCGTTTTTGAGTCAACCGATTATTTTCTTTTTAGTACCAAACTATCAGCAGGATAACGTGCTTTAATACTATCCCGTACCATCGTACACCAATTGATCAACACCGTTTTTTCTTGCTCAGATAATTTGGCCTGCTTATGAATATTTGTATATGATTCGAGCGGCATCGCATTATCTTTCACTTCATCAATACATTCTTCTAGCTTATGGTATTGCTTGGCTACTCTATAACTTGCAAATTCATTAAAATTTAAATGCTTTTTACCATCATTTACATGATCGGCAAGCCACCAACCAAGTGGTTGTACTTCTGCATACCAAGGATAATTTGTTTGATTACTATGACAGTCATTACAGGCTTTTACCAGTATTTGTTCAACCTCGGTAGACATAGGATATTGTGTAGTAATATCATTTTCTTTTTTTCCACTCTTATTTTTTTCAGGACGGAATGCTTGCAATAGTAGGCATGCAATCAGTACTACAAGTAAAAGTTTTTTTGCAATTTTCATATCAGCTTATTAAAGGTTAAACAAGAATGTTACCCGTCATTTCTTTGGGTATAGGTAATTCCATCATGGTTAATATCGTTGGTGCAATATCACCTAATTTACCCGCTTTTAGCGTTCCCCTCCACTGGTTATCTATAATAAAAAGGGGTACTGGATTGAGGGTATGTGCTGTATTAGGTGAACCGTCGTCATTAATCATATAATCTGCATTGCCATGATCAGCGGTAAGAAAAATAGTGTAGTTCTGTGCCAATGCAGCTGTAACAATTTGTTGCACACAGTTGTCAACTGTTTCTGCTGCTGTAATTGCGGCTGAAAACACACCGGTATGTCCTACCATATCTGTATTGGCGAAATTCAAACAAATAAAATCAGCTGTTTGCTGGTTAATTTCAGGTAATAACTTCTCCGTAATTTCTCTTGCACTCATATCAGGCTGTAAATCGTAGGTGGCTACTTTGGGGGAGGGAACCATTATACGGCTTTCGCCAGCAAAGGGTTCTTCTCTTCCACCACTAAAGAAAAAACTTACATGTGGATATTTCTCTGTTTCGGCTATCCGTATTTGTTTTTTTCCTGCATTCGCTATTACTTCCCCGATAGTATTATTTAAATTATCATTCTCAAATACAACGGATACGTTGGTAAACTTATGATCATAGAGGGTCATCGTTGTATAATGTAGCCGTAATGGCTCCATACCAAATTCGGGAAAACTACGCTGACTAAGCACTTCCGTTATTTCCCGGCAACGATCTGTTCTGAAGTTGAAACAAAGAACCGCATCATCATGATCAATTTTTGCTACTGGTGCACCCAATTCGTTTACAATTACTGTTGGTAAAATGAATTCATCTGTTTGATTGGCTGCGTAAGCATTACAAATGGCTTCCCCAGCTGTATGCGCAGTATTTCCTTTTGCATGTACCAAACAATCATAAGCTAATTTTACACGCTCCCATCTTTTATCCCTATCCATTGCATAGTATCTACCAGATACCGTTGCTATTTTGCCCGTAGTTTTTGTTAAATGTGTTTCTAATGAAGCCAAATACCCTTCTCCACTTTTGGGGTCGGTATCTCTACCATCTGTAAACGCATGAATAAACACTTCAGATAAACCTTCCTTCTTACATAAGCTAGTGATAGCTTTTAGGTGACTTGTATGCGCATGTACCCCCCCATCACTCACCAACCCTAATAAGTGTAATTTTTTATTATTGTTTTTTGCATACCGAATAGCATTTAATAAAACAGGATTTTCGGCAAACTCGCCTGTACGAATAGCCACATTAATTCTTTGCAGTTCTTGGTAAACGATTCTTCCTGCACCTAGGTTTAAGTGCCCAACTTCGCTATTACCCATTTGTCCATCTGGTAACCCCACTGGTTCGCCGCAAGTTGTGAGGGTTGTATGCGGGTATTTGGCATATAAACTACTTACAAAGGGTACATTGGCTTGTTGAATAGCGTCGGCAGCTTTAACTTCTCCTAAACCCCAACCATCCATAATAATCAAAATCACTTTTTTACTCATCGGAATCTGTATAAATGCTATTTTTAATTGAACATTACACCAAATTTGGCATGTTTTTGGGAAGATTCAAATAAAAACTCATTTTATGCGAAGAATACTGTTTTTTTTGATGTTAGCATTTACCTGTACTACACTGCATGCACAAAATGAAACAGATGCTGTAGTTAAAGCATTTAAATCGGCTAATATAGAAGAAATTGCCAGCCATTTTAATGAATTAGTAAATCTGAAACTCTTAGAAAAGGATGAAGTAAAAAACATGAGCCGAAATCAAGCTAGTATTGCTTTAAAGTCGTTTTATGTAGAAAATGGTATCAAAGGTTTCGATAAAATATCTGAAGGAGGTAGGGCTAGTTTGTTGTATTTGGTGGGTAGGCTTACAAATGGTAATAAAGGGTATAATATTACAATTCAGCTCAAGCCAAGAGATGGCAAATTGGAGATTATTACAATAAGGATTAGCTAGATTATGAATATATGGGATCGGGCCTTGGCCAATTTGGTTGAAGCTGCCTTACATGAAGATATTGGGGATGGCGATCATTCAACATTAAGTTGCATACCGCCCGATAAACAAGGTAAGGCCGTTTTAAAAATTAAGGAATCTTGCATTATTGCAGGAATTACTGTTGCTGAAAAAATTCTATCTCATGTAGCGCCAGCTGCCAAGTTTTTATTATTTAAAAGAGACGGGGAAAAGGTAGAAATAGGGGAAACTGCTTTTGAATTAACGGCCAGTGTGCCCACTATTCTTAAAACAGAACGTTTAGTATTGAATTGTATGCAAAGGATGAGTGGAATAGCTACCTTAACAGCACAATATGTAGCTGCTATTGCGCATACAAAAGCAAAATTATTAGATACGCGAAAAACAACTCCGAATTTTCGCCTTTTAGAAAAAGAGGCAGTAAGAATTGGTGGAGGCATGAATCATAGATTTGGTTTATATGATATGATTATGCTAAAAGATAATCATATTGATTTTTGTGGGGGCATAGAACCCGCCATCAATAAAGCATATACCTATAGCAGATCATTACCAAAGCCGCTAGCTATTGAGATTGAAACAAGAACACTTGAAGATGTACAAAAAGTATGTGATATAGGAGAAGGTAAGGTAATGCGTATAATGCTTGATAATTTCGCTCCAACTGATATTTGTGAAGCCCTCAAGATTATCAATGGCAAATTCGAAACTGAAGCAAGTGGCGGAATTCGACTAGAAAATATAGCCAAATACGCAGAAACCGGCATTAATTATATAAGTGTAGGCGGTATTATTCATCAAGCAAAAAGTGTTGATCTAAGTTTAAAGGCTGTAATTTTATAATGCTGAAAAAATGTAAATTTCTTATATTTTTTTTTAGTAAGTTGTTCCCGCATATTACCTTATGAACATCCGCTTGATAAACAAGTTTACCTATATTTTACTTGGTTTTTTTATTGGGGGCATGCCCATTTCAAGCGCTGGATTCGATCGTACTACGGATAGTATGAGTCGTGTATTATTATTACAAAAAACAGATACTGCAAGGTTGCGTATCATGAATTTATTTGCCGAATCACAAATTGACAGGAATACTGATTATGCCATTTCATTAGCTACAGAAGCGCTATTGCTTGCTCAACAAAAAAACTATCCAGAGAAGATAGGTAAGTCACTTAATATTTTAAGTTGGGCATTTTATAGAAAAGGCGATTATACAAAGGCTTTCGACTACGGTATTAAAGGCTTGAAGCAAAATGAAAAGATTAATAATATACCTCAATTGGCCGTATCGTACAGAAATGTAGGGTCGGTATATAATTCGCAAGCCGATTACAAGTTATCAATAACCTATTTCCAAAAAGATCTAGAATTGCATAAAAAAGTGCTCGACCCTATTGGTATTGGAAGAGCACTTAATAATCTTGCATTTACACATTTTAAAGCCGGGTATATAGATAGTGCTAAATTATTTATTCAGCGGGCATTAACACATAATAGTTACATTGAAGACCCGTATTTATTAGCATTTACTTTTAGAAATTTTGGTGAAATTTATGAACATGAGAATAAGTTAGATAGCGCCTTTATATTCTATAATAAGGCAATAAAAGCCGCGAAATTGAGTAATAACTTATTTTTAGTTCAAGGCTCTCTATTCAGAAAAGGACGGTTGCTTACAACCATGCAAAATTATACGGAAGCAATGATAGCTTTACATGAGGCTAGGGATGTTGCGTTGGTATTGGGTTCAAAATCTGGCCAGAGCCAGATATACAGACAATTGGCCATTGTATTGGAAAAAATAGGGGATTTTAAAGAGGCCTATAAAGCCCAATCTGCTTATGTAAATATTCATGATACCCTTTTTGAAGAACGGAGTAGATCCAAACTCAATCAGCTCTATGTTAATTTTGAAGCAGAAAAAAAAGAGGCGGAAATTCAATTATTGAACAAGGAAAAAAGGTTACACAAAATTCGTCTTCATAATCAGTTGTTATTGGTGATAGTTTTGATGTTTTTAACCGTTTTTGCAACTACGATTATTGTTATTATTTGGAGAAAAAATAAGTTCAAAAAGAAAGTCAACGCAGAATTATCTGTTCAGAAAAGTATATTAGAAGAAAGTTCCGTTTTAAAGGACAAAATTTTCTCGATTATTTCGCATGATTTAAGATCTCCGATTGCCTCTTTGAGTGCCGTATTACCATTGCTTGATAGAAACTCATTAGATGAAGAAGTATTTAATACAATTAAAAAGAATATTAGCAAACAGCTATCTTCTTTGAACTTTACCCTTGATAATTTATTACTTTGGGCCAAAACGCAATGGAAAGGAAGTACCCCACCTAATACCATTAGCTTTGCCATTGCTGGTACCATTGAGAATAATATAGAATTATTAACGCCAATAGCCGCCAATAAGAAGATTATGCTTACAGCTACCATCGACCCCGATATACATGTGTGGGCCGACAAACAACAAATTGATATCATCATTAGAAATCTTATACTAAATGCCATTAAGTTTACTAATGAAAAGGGGTTAGTTGTAGTTAATGCGAAAGAAATGGACGAAATTGTTTGCATTACAATTAGCGATAATGGGGTAGGAATGACTGTAGATCAATTAGCCAATCTTTTTCAATTCAAAACACATTTTACAACACCCGGTACACAGAAAGAGAAGGGTACTGGTTTAGGATTGCTTCTTTGTAAAGAGTATGCACTATTAAATAATGGCGACATAAGCTTACAAACAGAGCCTGGCGAGGGTACCATAGTATCCTTAACTTTACCCAAACTGCGTAATTAGATGAGTAAAAAGCAACAAGCAGATCGTATGGGTTTTGTTTTCAGTACCGACCCTAATTTTATGTTTGAAAAGGAAGAAAACAAACAAGTAACCCTTCCACCAGCGCAGCAATTACTTATTGTACAACTTGATACAAAACAAAGAGGTGGTAAAACAGTAACATTGGTTAGTGGTTATGAGGGAGCCGACCAAGATTTAGCCTTACTTGCCAAGCATTTGAGAAACTATTGTGGTACCGGCGGGAGTGCAAAAGATGGCTTGGCAATTGTGCAAGGCGACCAACGTGAGAAAGTTTATCAGTGGTTACAAAAAAATGGCTATACTAAAACAAAAAGAAAATAGAGCAGAAATTGTTTTGTGTTGAATAATCATTTAACTTAACTGTCCCTTAATACATAACAAACTAATACCATCATGGCAAAAGCAAGTAAAAAGAAACCCGCAAAAAAGGCTGCAAAAAAAGTAGTTAAGAAAGCAGCTCCTAAAAAAGCAGCCAAAAAAGCAGTAAAAAAAGCAGTAAAAAAAGCAGTAAAAAAAGCAGTAAAAAAAGCGGCTAAGAAAGTTGTTTCCAAAGAGAAAGCGGCTCCTAAAAAAGCAGTAAAAAAAGCAGCACCGAAGAAAAAAGTAGCAAAAAAAGTAGTTAAGAAAGCAGCTCCTAAAAAAGCAGCCAAAAAAGCTACTCCTAAGAAAAAAGTGGCTCCTAAAAAAGTAGCCCCAAAAAAGGCTGCTAAAAAAGCGGTTGCAAAAAAACCTGTAGCCAAAAAAGTAGCTCCTAAAAAACCTGTTGCAAAAAAGAAATCACCAGCTAAAAAGCCAGCACCAGCACCAGTTGTAGCACCTACTCCTGCTCCAGCACCTGTGGAGGCACCAACACTTTTTACACCTGAAGCAAGTTCAGGCGAAAGCAATAGCTAGTTGAATATACTTGTATACAAACCCTGTATTGATTTATCAAACAGGGTTTTTTTATGTAAAACAATCTTTAATTATAAATTATATGCGATTACTCATTGTATTATTTATTTTTTTAAATGTACTAACTGCTACTGCGCAAACTAATTCTCGCATTGCTGAGAAAACAAAAAACATGAAACAACAAGATGGTTTTTTTCCATTTTGGTGGGATGCTTCGAGTGGTAAAATATGGTTATTAGTAAATAAAATAGATCATGAGTTTTTGTATGTAAATAGTTTACCCGCAGGTTTAGGATCGAATGATATTGGTTTAGATCGTGGGCAGCTGGGCGATACCCGCATTGTTTATTTTCATAAAGTGGGGAAGAAAATGATGCTTGTTCAACCAAATTATGACTATCGGGCTGTTACGAATAATCTGAATGAGCAGACAGCAGTTCGCGAATCGTTTGCACAATCTACCATTGCAGGCTTTGGCATAGAAGAAGAAGAAAATGGTAGTTACCTGATAGACTTTACCTCATTTTTATTGAGGGATGCACATGGGGTGGCCGATAAATTACGCGGAATGCGCCAAGGTTCCTATAATTTGAACGAAGCCCGCTCTGCTATTTTTATAGATCGTACAAAAAACTTCCCACTCAATAGTGAATTTGAAGCAAGTATCAGCTTTACAGGTGGTGCTGATGCAGGCAGATTTGTTAACAGTGTTGTACCTTCTGCTGAAGCCATTACTTTAAGAATGCATCATTCTTTTGTACAGCTACCTGATAAAAATTATACCCCTCGTAGGTACGATATTAGAAGTGGTTATTTTGGTATTAATTACTTTGATTATAGTACTCCATTTACAGATCCTATTGAACAATTATTTATTGCCAGGCATCGCTTACAGAAAAAAGACCCAACTGCAGCCATCAGCGAGCCAATAAAACCAATTGTTTATTATTTAGATAACGGCACCCCCGAGCCCATTCGTTCTGCATTATTAGATGGGGCTCGCTGGTGGAATCAGGCTTTTGAGGCTGCTGGATACAAAGATGCATTTCAAGTAAAGGTACTTCCCGATTCTGCCGACCCGATGGATATACGATATAATGTAATTAATTGGGTGCATCGTTCTACACGCGGTTGGAGTTATGGGGCTTCTGTAACCGACCCAAGAACAGGTGAAATTATTAAGGGACAAGTTACACTAGGTTCCTTACGCGTGCGGCAAGATTATTTAATTTTTACTGGGTTATTAAGTCCTTTTGAAACCGGCAAACCAGTTCCGGAAACCATGAAGCAAGCAGCTTTACAGCGGTTACAACAATTAGCGGCGCATGAAGTGGGACATACATTGGGCTTACTACATAATTATGCATCAAGTGTAAATAATAGAGCATCTGTAATGGATTATCCGCACCCAGCCATAAGTTTAAATGGTAAAGGAGAAATGGATTTTTCTACAGTATACACCCAAGCAATTGGGGAGTGGGATAAACGTGCCATTATGTTTGGATATAGTGATTTTGCGCCCGGCGTTATTGTAGAAAATGCATTAAACAATTTATTGGAAGAGAACAGTGCTAAGGGGTTATTATATATTGCAGATGCCGACGCCCGCGCAGCGGGCGGCTTCCACCCAAATGCACATTTATGGGACAATGGCACAGATGCTGTTACTGAACTAAAAAATGTATTAGCGGTTAGAAATAAAGCATTGGCTCATTTCTCTTTAAAAAATATCCAAAACAATGTGCCAGTTAGTAAACTGGAAGATGCATTAGTGCCCATTTATAATTACCATCGCTATCAATTAGAAGCAGCCACTAAATTAATTGGCGGTATGAATTATAGCTATCAAGTAAAGGGTGATAGTAAACAAATTAGCCCAACCATTCTCCCTAAAGCCATACAGGAAGCTGCTTTGAAAGAAGTTGCCCAATGTTTATCACCCGATATACTTACCCTTCCAGAATCTATCATTGGATTGATCCCACCTCGCCCACCACTATACTATGGTGTTGGTGAATTATTTCCCAAAAGAACAGGTATGAGTTTCGATGCTTTGGCAGCCGCAGAAGCATTAACTAATTATGAACTCTCTTTTATTTTTCATCCTGAAAGAGCAAATCGACTTGTTCAACAGAAAGCACGTGCTGCTACCATAGGATGGGATGATGTATTATCAATAATTATGAATACAGTTTGGAATGCGCCAGCAGAAAAAGGCCTGAAGCGAGCTGTACAATTGCAAACACAGCAGATGACACTTACTTGGTTATTAGGTTTAAGCCAGAGTGAACAATCCAATTATGCCGTTAAAGCCATTTGTTTTGAACAGCTACAACAACTAAAAAAACTAGCAGAAACAAATAGTAAAACAAGTATGGATAAAGCGCATTATTTATACGCCATTGAACGTATCAATAAACCGAAAGACATTAGTTTACCTGTACACAAAGAAATTCCGCCGGGAGCACCAATTGGGTGCGATTTTGAATAGCCGGTAGACCGTGGACGATAGACCATTAAAAAAGGAGTCTTTTCCAGATTGCAGGCTGTAGATTGAAGATTTATACAAGCATCCTTACTGGCTCCTCAAGTAATTGCTTAAGGGTTTGTAAGAATGCGGCGCCTGTTGCACCATCTACTACACGGTGATCACAACTGAGTGTAACGTTCATAACATTACCCGGGATAATTTGTCCGTTTTTAACAACC
>JBDKJW010000060.1:0-11709 GCA_039796395.1 Bacteroidota bacterium | reverse complement strand
ATACGCAAAAATCAACGGTACTACAATCGTAGCATCACTCTCTACAATATATTTAGGCGTATGAATATCTAATTTACCCCAGGTAATTTTTTCGTTAGGGACCGCGCCAGAATAAGACCCGTAAGAGGTAGTTGAATCACTAATCTGACAGAAATAACTCCAGAAAGGCACATCATGCCATTCTAAATCTTGGTACATCATCGGTACTACACAAATAGGGAAATCACCTGCAATACCACCCCCAATTTGAAAGAATCCTACACCTTTACCACCACTATTTTGGCGATACCAATCAGCTAACCAAACCATATACTCAATACCACTTTTCATGGTACTTGCTTTCAGTTCATTTTTAATGACATAAGAGGCAAAAATATTTCCCATCGTACTATCTTCCCAACCTGGTACTACTATGGGCAAATTCTTTTCTGCTGCAGCCAACATCCAACTATTTTTTGGATCAATCTCATAATGCTCTTTCAAAGAACCACTCAACAACATTTTATACATAAACTCATGCGGGAAGTAACGCTCCCCAGCAGCATCAGCATCGGCCCATACTTTATGAATATGTTGTTGAATTCTTCGGAAAGCTTCTTCTTCAGGGATGCATGTATCGGTAACGCGGTTATAATGATTTTCTAGCAAATCCCACTCGTCTTGCGGACTTAAATCTCTATAATTGGGCACTCTTTTGTAGTGAGAGTGTGCTACTAAATTCATGATATCTTCTTCTAAATTAGCCCCCGTGCAGCTAATAATAGCAACTTTATCTTGGCGAATCATTTCAGCCAAACTAATACCTAACTCGGCCGTGCTCATGGCACCTGCCAAACTAACCAGCATTTTCCCACCTTCTAATAAATGGGTTTCATAGCCTTTTGCAGCATCTACCAAGGCAGCGGCATTGAAATGACGATAATGGTGCTGTATAAACTGCGAAATCGGTCCTTTATTACTCATGTGGTTGAATTTAGGGCGCAAATGTACTTCATTTATGCGTTTTACTGTATTTTCGATAAAATGCTATCGCTTGCCCAACTGGATTAGTTATTGGTCGGAAAACCCGCGCCTATTTGGAATTGTAATGGAACAAAGTACTGGTTATTTTGCGAAATCGATAATGCAGAAATCAATACTAAAGCCAGGCCTAAGAATTTTAGATTTTGGTTGTGGACCAGGGTATCTTACAAAACACCTTACAGAATCTTGTAACAGCTATGTTGGTGTAGATATTTCTGAGAACTATATACAAACTTGCAAAACCTTATTTACTAATACGCCTAATTATCAATTCATTTGCTTGTATCCTCAACAAGGAACCTCCGGTTTAGCAACCGCAAATTTGCTAGCCGAAAGTTTTGACCTTATCATCATTAATAGCGTAATACAGTATTTTCCATCAAAAATGTTGGTTAAGGAATTATTGGAGAACTGCAAAAAATTACTGGCACCTAGAGGCACTATTTTATTAGCTGATGTGGTTACGCACGATAAGGGTTTATTTGAAGACGCTTTAGCTGTTTTCAAACACAGCATACAAAATGGGTATTGTTGGGCTTTTTTACAATTTATGTACCGGGCAAGGGTTTCGGGTTATAATGAAACCAGAAAAAAGCAGCCCTTATTATCAATAACTGCCGTGGAAATTGAAACTATGTGCAAGCAACTTGAATTAAATTGTATGCTATTGCCCGGTTGTACGCTACAATCAAGTAGAAATACCTATGCTATTAGCTTTTAATTTATCTTCGAAGCGCTATGATGGCTTCTTTCACAACCCATATTAAAAATTTTATAGCTAAAGAAAAAAACTTAGTAATTCTATATGTAGTTGCTTGGTTACTCATTGGGTTGAAAGTAGCCTTCCTAGATAGTTATGATAACTATCTCTGTTTTAAATTTTCGCACTTTCACTTATTAAAAAATCAAGATTTATACTTGATGTACCCGCAAGAGTATCATACGGAGTATAATTACAGTCCGTTCTTCTCCTTTTTCATGGGCTTATTTGCATATTTCCCCAATTGGCTTGGTATTCTAATTTGGAATCTGTTTAATACGCTTCCTATTCTATATGCATTTCACAAAATGCCTTTAACAGATAAACAGAAAAAATTTTTATACCTATTTTGTTTGATAGAGTTCATTACCGCTGCAGAAAATGTACAAACCAATGCAACTGTTGCTGCCCTAATACTGCTTGTTTTTATTAATCAACAAAAAGGCAATACAACCCTTGCTAGTTTATTTTTTGTATTGGGTAGTTTTTTTAAAATATATGTATTAACCGCAGGTGTTTTCTTTTTGATCTATCCTAAAAAAGGCGCGTTTGTTTGGAAGAGTTTGCTTTGGGGTTTATTATTTTTTTTGATGCCACTCGTAGTAATTTCTTGGGATCAATTAGTATTCTTACACCAAAGCTGGTTTGCAAGATTACAAGCACAAGCCATTAGAGACGCTTTAAGTTTACTTGGCATTGTAAATAAACATATTAGTACGGCTATTAAGCAAGAGTGGATTATGCTTTTGGGTATCTTATCTGTACTTGCTGTATTATTTAAGAAAATAGTTTATACCGATTTAGGCATGCAACTGCGCTATGTTGCTTGCATATTATTATTCACGATTGTATTTAATCCGGGAGTAGAATCACCAAGTTATATCATTGCTGTTCCTGGAGCTGCTATTTGGTATGTGCTGCAAGAAAGAAAAAATTGGGAGAAAGTATTGATCATACTTGTTTTTATTTTTACTTGCTTATCTCCTACCGAAATTTTTCCCCGACCTATTCGTGAAGAATTTTTAAAACCTTATCATATTAAAGCTATCCCTATTATTTTAGTTTGGGTAGTGGTCATGTTTGAATTATTTAGATACTCTCCATCATTAGAAAAAAAGCTAGCATGAAAGTTTTAGTTACGGGCGCAGATGGTTTTATTGGTTCACATCTTACTGAGTTATTGGTGAAACAAGGCTATGATGTGCGTGCATTTGTTTTATATAATTCTTTTAATACTTGGGGATGGCTTGATCATTGTGATCCTGCCGTTAAAAACAAATTTGAAGTGTTTGCAGGTGATGTACGCGATCCGCATGGGGTTAAAACAGCCATGAAAGGTTGTGATGCCGTATTACACTTAGCTGCTTTAATTGCCATTCCCTACTCCTATCATTCACCAGATACTTATGTAGATACCAATGTAAAAGGAACGCTTAATATCGTACAAGCCGCTCGTGAATTAGGCATTCAAAAAGTAGTACATACGTCTACCAGTGAAGTATATGGTACGGCTCGTTTTGTTCCCATTACCGAAGAACATCCCTTGCAGGGACAATCGCCTTACTCGGCCAGTAAAATTGGTGCCGATCAAATGGCACTTTCATTTTATAGCGCGTTTAATACCCCTGTAGCTGTATTAAGACCGTTTAATACCTACGGACCAAGGCAATCGGCCAGGGCCGTTATTCCAACGATTATTTCACAGATTGCAGCAGGGCAAACAACCATCAAACTCGGCGCACTTACACCCACCCGTGATTTTTCTTTTGTAGAAGATACCACACACGGCTTTATAAAAGCCATGGAAACAGATGCAACAAATGGTACCGTAACAAATATTGGTAGTGGTTTTGAAATATCAGTACACGATACTGCCAAATTGATTGCTTCTTTAATGGGAAAAAATATTCAGTTTGAATTAGATGAAGAAAGGGTTCGACCAGAAAAAAGTGAAGTAGAACGTTTATTTGCCAGCTATGAAAAAGCAAAAAACACAATGGGCTGGGAGCCCCTATATGGTGGAGAAGAAGGATTTAAAAAAGGCCTTGCAAAAACAATTGAATGGTTCTTAAACAAAGAGAACCTATCGAAGTATAAAATAGATAGATATAATATCTAAAAGTAGATCATGGAAAAACATGCTGTTATATTAGCTGGAGGCAAAGGGAAAAGATTACGACCCTATACAGTTGTATTACCTAAACCATTAATGCCCATTGGCGAATACCCCATATTAGAAGTAATAGTACGGCAACTCTGTGCGCAAGGCTTTACACATATTACCATGGCTGTAAATCACCAGGCAGAATTGATTAAAGCATTTTTTGGTAATGGAGAGAAATGGAATATTTCCATTCGGTACTCTTTAGAAGACCAACCATTAGGCACCATGGGACCTTTAAAGCTTATCGAAAACCTACCAGATAATTTTTTGGTTATGAATGGCGATATTTTAACCGACTTAAAATATGGTGAATTCTTCAACACACATGTAGCTGAGCAACATATTTTCACCATCTCTTCCCACAAAAGAGAAGAAATGATTGATTATGGTGTGCTAGATACAGTTGATGGCGTTTTAACAGGCTTTAGAGAAAAACCAAAAACGAATTATGAGGTAAGTATGGGTATTTATATGCTCAGCAAAAAAGTATTAAGCAAAATACCCGATAATACCCCTTATGGTTTTGATCACTTAATGTTGGCGCTATTATCAGAAAATAAATCGGTTGCTGTAAAACCTTTTACTGGCTTGTGGTTAGATATTGGCCGACCAGATGATTATTTGGAAGCGATTGAAAAATTTGATGAGCTAAAAGATACTTTTTTATATGTCTAGAATACTCCTTACCGGGGCAACTGGGTTTATTGGTACCGCATTGCATCAGCAATTAAAAAAAGCAGGGCACACTATTCATTTGCTTTCTCAGAGAGATGGAAAAGTAGAAGATACCTTTACGTGGCAATTACTTCCCGCATCAGATATTGTAATTCATTTGGCAGCCCGCACTTTTGTGCCCGATAGTTGGGAACAGCCTGCTGCTTTTATGGCAACCAATGCAACAGGCACATTGCATGCATTGGAATATTGTAGAAAGCATAAAGCAAAATGTATTTTTTTAAGTTCCTATTTGTACGGAAACCCAACTACGCTACCCATTCCGGAAACTGCTCCTTTATATACACCCAACCCATATGCGCAATCTAAGAAAACAGCCGAAGATTTTTGTAGGTTTTACAGCAATGCCTATCAAGTAAATACTATTATTCTTCGGCCCTTCAACGTGTATGGACCTAATCAGAATCCTTCCTTCCTCATTCCACATATTTTACAACAAGCACAGTTTAGTGATAGCATACAAGTAAAAGACCTTATTCCAAAACGAGATTATGTGCATTTAAATGATCTTATAGCTGCTATATTAGCTTGTATTAATTACGAAGAATCTGGTGTATTTAATATTGGATCAGGTGTTAGTTACTCCGTTCAAGAAATTATTGATATTGTTCAAAATATCACCAAAAGAAATCTACCTGTTATTAGTGAGTCGCAAGTAAGAAGGGCAGAAATTATGGATACCATTGCTGATATTAGTTTAGCCAAACAGGCACTAGGCTGGCAGCCCACCATTTCATTTGAAGAAGGAATTCGTGGTTTACTTCATAAATAGTAAAATATAAATTACCCTTACCTTTGAATGGTATGGACAATTTACTCCCGCAAAAAACAGTTTCTGTTGTTGTTCCCGTTTGGAATGAACGAGGCAATCTTCCCTTGCTTATTGAGCAGGTTGAAGCTGTATTTGCAAACCTTCCCTATAAATTGTCATTCATCTTTGTAGAAGACAGTAGTACCGATGGTACACTCGACTATATTAAACAACAAGCTGCTACGCATAGTCATATTTTTTTCATTTCACTCACTAAAAGTTTCGGGCATCAAAATGCCTTAAAAGCTGGTTTAGATAGAGCTGATACAGATGCGGTGATTATGATGGATGGCGATTTACAACATCCACCTACACTTATTCCCGAGTTAATAGCACATTGGGAAAAAGGCTATGATATCGTATATACCATTCGAAATGATCATCAAGAAATTCCTTTGTTAAAGAAGCGAACTTCCAATTTATTCTATGATGTAATTAATAATTTATCTGATATAGAATTAGAACAAGGTGCAGCAGATTTTAGATTGATGGATAAAAAAGTAGTAAGTGTATTTAGAACTTTTACTGAGTCGGATATTTTTATGCGTGGATTAGTAAAATGGATGGGGTTTCCTCAAATTGGAATTGAATATACTTCTGCATTGCGTTTTCAAGGTGAATCTAAATACACGTTGAAAAAAATGCTTCGCTTTGCTTTACAAGGAATTACTTCATTTAGCACAAGACCCCTATATGTTGCCGCTTACTTAGGTTTATTTTTCTCCCTTTTCTCTTTGCTCTATATTCCCTATATCATTTATAGCTATTTCTTTGGTACACTCATATCAGGTTGGGCTTCCGTAATTGCCACAATTGCTTTTTTTGGTGGTTTACAATTGATGATTTTGGGTATTATTGGTATGTATTTAGGAAAGCTTTTTATGCAAAGCAAACATCGGCCACACTATATCGTAAAAGAATCTAACCTCCCATAATGAGTAGGTATATTTTATTAAGCTTTGATGTAGAAGAGTTTGATATTCCGCTTGAGTTTAAGCAGCCCATTGAACCAGCCGAACAATTGCGTATCGGGAAATTAGGGCTAGATGCATTACAGCCTATTCTTTCAAACCATACGTCAACACTTTTTACAACAGCCCATTTTGCTGATCATTTCCCCAATGAAATTAGCGCCCTTTCTACTAATCATGAAATAGCTTCTCATACCTATTATCATAGCCATTTTGAAGATGCGCACTTACAATTATCAAAAGAACGGTTGGAGGCAATTACGGGAGCTAAAATTACCGGCTTACGCATGCCACGTATGCGCCCGGTTTCCATGGAAGCGGTTGCTAAAGCTGGTTATGTATATGATTCATCCATCAACCCTACTCTTCTTCCCGGGAAATACAATAACCTGCATTTACCCCGAGCCAAGTACTTCGACGCGCCTATGTGGCGCATACCAGCATCGGTTACACCCCATTTACGAATACCCCTATTTTGGTTAACTGCCAAGAATATCCCATTCTCCATTTACAAACAACTCTGTATCCAAACACTTACAAGTGATGGCGTACTCTGTTTATACTTCCACCCCTGGGAATTCACTGATATCAAAGGTTTTGGCCTCCCGGCATATACCCGCCGCTTTGCAGGGCCAGCATTTGTAGAAAGAATAGAAAAACTATTGAAAAGCCTACAAATGTTTGGTGAATGCATTACGATGAACGAATATAATCGGTTATCTCAACCTTAAATTTTCATTAATCTAAAAAATAAATTTGGATAATGTAATTTAATATTTAGATATTTGTCTAAATATATAAATATCTAATTGTGAACATCATCTTTAAAGCATTAAACGATCCTACCCGAAGAGAAATTCTTGAGTTACTGAAAAAAAGGGATTTAACGGCAGGTGAAATTGCTGATCAGTTCAATATCTCTAAACCAAGCATTTCGCATCATCTTGATCTATTGAAACAAGCAGAATTAGTAGTGTCGGTAAAAGAGGGACAGTTTATTTACTATTCTATCAATACCACCATAATGGATGAAATGCTCAAATGGATTCTTCAATTTAAAAAGAAATAAAACAAATTATATGCAACAGAAATTTCCTTTTCAAACTCTGCTGGTTATTATACTAGCGCTTATTCCAGTAGGCTATTTAGCTTATATTTACCAATCGCTGCCCACTACCGTGCCTACACATTTCGATTTAAGTTGGAAAGCAGACGCTTATGGCCCAAAATCAACCATTTGGTTTCCGATACTATTGATTAGTGCCCTTATTATAGGTATGCATTTTCTCTTTAAAGTATTGCCTAAAATTGATCCCAAAAAATCAGCCAATCAATCTCCCGTAATGCTTGGAAAGTTAAGTGTTTTCTTAGCCGTATTCATGGCCCTCATAGAAATTAGCATTATTCAAGCCACAGCAGGTAATACCGCTATACTTGATAAAACACTAATACCCGCATTGGGGTTACTCTTTGCATTGATTGGTAATTATATGTATAGTGTAAAGCCCAACTATTTTGTGGGCTTACGTATTCCTTGGACTTTAGAAAACGAATATAATTGGCGCAAAACACATCAATACATGAGTAAATTTTGGGTTGTAGGCGGATTACTCATTTTAATAATTGGCCTACTTACCAATTTAGCAACAGGCTTAATCATTATGTTCTGCATTCTATTCGTAATCACCATTTTACCAATAATTTATTCATACAAGTTATTCAAACAAGAAAACAGCAGTCATGAAAACATATAAAATATTATTTGCAAGCTTATTGCTAGCGCAAACAATAGCTGCCCAAATTCCTGAAAGGCCGCAAACACCTAAGCCCCCTTTCAATTACAGCATTGAGGACATTGAATTTGATAATGCAGATAAAACAGTGCATTATGGTGCTACGCTTACAAAGCCGTTGAATAAAAAGAACTTTCCAACTGTTATCCTCATAAGCGGTAGTGGCGCCCAGGATAGAGATGGTACCCTATTTAATCATAAGTTATATTGGGTAGTAGCAGATTATCTTACTAAAAATGGTATAGCAGTACTTAGAATAGACGATCGGGGGAAAGGAAAAACAACAGTAGGACCAAATCCGAAAGAGCTTACTTCACTTGATTTTTCTTACGATATAGAAACTGCGCTTACCTACTTGCTTAATAGAGTCGATATTCCTAAAAACAAAATTGGTTTAATTGGTCATAGTGAAGGAGGTGTGATTGCCCCTATGTTAGCAGCCAGAAGAAAGGAAATTGCTTTTACTGTTTTATGGGGCGCTCCAATTATTGGTGGTTTGGTTACAAATACAGAACAAAATTTATTAGCCCTTAAGAAAGCAAATATTGATAGTACGGCTAGGCAACGTTTTGCAGAATTACATCGCGCCGAATTGAATTTATATAGTTATGTTTCTAAAGAAAATCTACCAAAAGCCATCGACAGTGTATTTTCAGCTTGGCGCTTAAAATTGTCGCCACAAGAAATAAAGTCGCTATATGTAACAGATAATATGGTTGTTGGTCAGCCCGCACAAACCATGTATATGGGGTTATATAATATTCCTTGGATGCGATTTTTTATAAGCTATGATCCTGCTAAAGACTTATCGAAACTTAAAATTCCAATACTAGGTATTATAGGTGCAAAAGATACACAGGTAAGTGCAGATGAAAATCTTGCCCTTATTCAAAAAATAACAGAAGCTAGCGGAAATAAAAAAGTGATGACGATGAAAATGACTGATTTAAATCACTTATTACAAACCGCAAAAACTGGGGAATTAGCCGAATATGAAAAAATTACTGAAACAATTTCTCCCCTAGCTTTGGAACTCATTACAACTTGGATCAATAAACAAAAATGAACTACTTAGCCCATGCTTATTTCTCTTTTGAAGACCCTGATATACTATTGGGGAATATGATAAGTGATTATATTAAAGGAAATAAGCAGTATGAATACCCATTATCTGTACAAGCTGGTATTCAACTACACAGGCGAATAGATGAATTTACAGATAACCATCCCGCTACACGGGAAATAAAAAAAATTTTCGCACCAGAGGTTCGACTCTATGCAGGTGCGTATACAGATGTTGTATATGATCATTTTTTAGCTATTGATGATACCTATACTGAAAAAGAATGGTACAGCTTTACACAAAGAACCTATACAGCCTTAGCTGAAAACAATCAGTTATTCCCAGACCGTTTTAGCAAAATGTTTCCCTATATGCGCGCGCAGAATTGGCTGTATAACTATCGCTTCACATGGGGGGTTGAAAGAAGTTTTGAGGGGCTTGTTCGAAGAGCTACATACTTACATCCAAATAATAATTGTTATACCTTATTTGAGGAAAACTACTCCAGTATTCAAGCGCAAGCATCCATCTTCTTGAAAGATGTTAAAAACTATACCCAAGTTCAATTTACTGCACTAAAAAAGCAATAGCCCTGTATATTTGTGCAAATTGTTCCTAATGAAAAAAATTATACTGGCCATTTGCTTTATCAGTATTTCTTTCTTTGTGTTTGCGCAGCAAAAACCAACAGAACTCGATAAATCGCCCATGGATATGAGCTACTGGCCAGCCAACTACCCCATTTTAAAAATGAGCGGTAAGGTAAAATCACAGCCCATTGCACGTGTAATTTATGGTAGGCCTGGAAAAAATGGTAGACCCATTTTTGGAGGTATTGTTAAATACGGTGAATTATGGCGACTAGGTGCAAATGAAGCAACCGAAATTGAATTCTTTACACATGTAAAGATTGGCGGTAAACATTTAAGTGCAGGCAGATATACTATTTTCTGTGTGCCAAATGAAAATAAATGGACCCTAAGCTTTAATAAAGATAATTTTTGCTGGGGTAGCTTTACCTACGATACTAAAAAAGATATTTTTAAAGTTGATGCTGCCGCCGAAAAAAATTTAGAGAATGTAGAAATATTCACTATTTACTTTGAAGATGCAGGGGACACAGCTAATCTCATTTTCCTTTGGGATGATATTAAAGCAAGCTTACCCATTACAATTACAAAAAAGAAATAAACTGATTATGAAGATTGCCACTAAATATATCCATGCAGGCATGGAGCCCGACCCTTCTACTGGTGCTATTATGACCCCCATTTACCAAACTTCTACCTATGTACAAGAAGCCCCTGGTGTAAACAAAGGTTTTGAATATGCACGTAGCCAAAACCCTACACGTAAAGCCTTAGAAGAAGCATATGCACAAATTGAAAATGGCAAGTACGGTTTGGCCTTTAGCAGCGGCGTTGCTGCAACTGACGCAGTTATCAAATTATTATCACCTGGAGATGAAGTAATAGCAGCAAACGATATGTATGGCGGCACTTATCGACTCTTTAGCAAAGTTTTTGAAAAATTCAATATCAAGTTTACCTATATAGATACTACAGATATTAAAGCCGTAGAAAAAGCAGTATCAGCCACTACCAAATTAATTTGGATTGAAACACCAACCAATCCATTGATGAATATTACAGATATTGAAGCCGTTGCCAAGATTGCCAAAGCTAATAATGCATGGCTTTGTGTAGATAATACTTTTGCTTCCCCTTATTTACAAAACCCACTCGATTTAGGAGCAGATATTGTAATGCACTCGGCTACCAAATATTTAGGCGGACATAGCGACGTAATACAAGGTTGCTTAGTAATGAATGATGATAGCTTGCGTGAGCAACTCTATTTCATTCAAAAAAGTTCTGGTGCTGTACCCGGACCAATGGATTGCTTCCTCGTATTAAGAGGTATTAAAACATTACACTTGCGCATGCAGCGCCATTGTGAGAATGGTAAAAAAATTGCACATTGGTTACGTAATCATCCAGCAATAGCTAAAGTTTACTGGTGTGGTTTTGAAGATCATCCCAACTACACCATCGCTAAAAAACAAATGCGCGATTTTGGTGGTATGCTTTCATTTGAATTAAAGAACGATACGATAGAAGCAGCTAAAAAAGTATTATCATCTACCCATTTATTCTCATTAGCAGAAAGCTTAGGTGGTGTAGAAAGCTTAATTAATCATCCGGCTTCTATGACGCATGCTTCTATTCCACGTGAGAAAAGAATCGCTAACGGTTTGAGTGATACCTTAATTCGCTTAAGTGTAGGGGTTGAAGATGCAGATGATTTAATTGCCGATTTGGAACAGGCATTGGCATAATATGCAAAAATCGCTGACCGATTTCTTTACTGAAAAAGTAGAGCAATATAA
>JBDKJW010000059.1:0-11738 GCA_039796395.1 Bacteroidota bacterium | reverse complement strand
GCCGGGCGCCTACTATAATTATGTACACCAATAACGATTTGATCAAAATTGTTTTTTTGAATATAATCGACAAAACTAGCAGCGCTTGTACTATCCGATGCATCACCAAAACTATTACTTGTTTTGTCGTCCATCAATTGTTTTCCCAACTTTGCTTTACTAGCAAAATAAAAAATAGTTGCACCTGCTTCTTTTTTAAGGGTATTAGCAATTACCGCTTCGCCTGCAGATCCTATGGCTATATAAGCTATTTTCTTTTGATTATGTAAAGGGAAGGCTTGCGCATTTGTTTTTTGCACCAAGGTTATTGCTTCTTTACTCAATGTATTCCGAATAGCATTCGTGGCAACGTTTAAATCGGCAACTAAATTGGTGGTATCAATTGCTTGTACCTTATTTAATCCTAAGTGATATTTTGCCAATAATACTTTCTTCACTCGCGTATTAATATCATCCCAATTTAGTTTGCCGGTTTTAATTGCTGCACGTACCTTGATAATACTTCCTTCCACATCTCCTGGTAAGCAAAGCAAATCGTTGCCCGCTATTAGTGCTTGTACAGCAGCTTCTCCCGCAGGAAAAAACTTAGTAACTCCTTTCATCTCTAATGCGTCAGTAAAACTCAATCCGTTATAGCCTAATTCATTACGCAATAAGTCGGTTACATTTTTCTTAGACAAAGTAGTGGCGAGATTTGACGTGGTATCAATGGCGGGAATATATAAATGCGCAATCATTACACTTCCTACACCTGCTTTTATTAATGCTCTGAATGGAAATAATTCTAAAGAATCGAGTTGTGCTTTTGTTTTATTGATGATGGGTAAGTCATAGTGACTATCAACGGCTACATCACCGTGACCGGGGAAATGCTTTGCAGTGGCCATTACTCCTACATCTTGCATGCCTTGCATATAGGATGTTCCAAATGAAGCCACTTTATATTTATTTTCTCCAAAACTTCTATCGTTGATTACTGGGTTGAGTGGATTATTATTTACATCAACATCGGGAGCATAGTTTACATGAATACCCATGCGCTTGCATTGCAAGCCAACTGCTTTGCCAAAATCGTAGATGGTTTGTTTATTACTTACTGCGCCCATCATGAGCTGACGAGGAAAATTAATAACGCTATCCAAACGCATACCTAGTCCCCATTCGCCATCAATGCAAATCATCAGTGGCGTTTTGGCTAATTGCTGGTATTCGTTGGTGAGTAGGGCTTGGCGAACTGGTCCACCTTGAAAAAAGCATAACCCACCTACATTGTATTTAGTAATTAAATCTTTTACACTGTTTACATGATCGGCACCTAAATTACTATGCGCCCGAATAATCATAAGTTGGGCAATACGCTGATTTTTATTGAGTTTTCGAAACTGTTTTTTTACCCAGCGTTTTGCTTGGGGTGTTTCGGCATAAAAATCTTGGGCGGTAATAGAGATACCACAACAAATAAAAAATGCAATTAGGGAAATTTGCTTCAACATGGCGCGCAATTGAGCAGCCAAGTTAAGTAAAAAATTAGCCAGCTTCTTCTTCGGTAAGTTTTAGTGCTACATTATTTGCTTTGAGCACACCAAACCATTTCACCATTTTTTTGCGATCGCTATCGTATACTCTTTCGAAGTCCATATCGGGGTATACTTTTTCGAAATAGGCTTTTACTGCTTTAGCATCTTTATCGGCAGGAAGCTTTTCAGCACTGACTTCCATGGCTTTAAAAATATCTACCAGGTTTACATTTTCGCGGATGGTATATACTTCAATGCTTTCTAAATGAGAAAAATTATGCACCCTGCTGCTTACAAATTTGGTGCTTTTATCGTCTAATGAACGAAGGATAGCGCCATCATTTTTGCTACTCACTAATTCAAATAAGCCGCTCATGCCGGTTACTGATATCAATTTATTGTATTCCATATTGTTTATTCAGGTGCAAAGTAAAGGAAAAAATGTTGGTCGGGCTACCAACATTGGCAAGACACCCATCGTTGGTGGCCCAACCAACGATTAAACATTATTTTTTTGCGGTTTCCAGCGCTGCTTCCAAGCGTTTTTTTACATCCTCAAAAGGCGTATAACCCCGAGCTAATAAATGAAATTTCGACTCATTTACTTGTAATAATACCGATGGATAGCCCGTAACCTGTAATTGCTTACAAAGCTGAAATTCATAATAGGCCTGATCTTTGTATTGTTCAGATCCAAGCTTTTCATAAAACATCTCCGGTTGAATACTGTATTTTTCTAATAAATGCTTATAGGCTTCATTATCAGTTAAATCGCGCCCCTCGAAATGTAAAGCATATTGTAAATCGCTTGCAAATTGAACTTGTTGCTCAGGATATATTTCTTTGAAAATGCAGAGTGCAATGGCAGGTTTTTCAGAATGCGGATACCAATCACTTAAATCGGGGTTATTGATATGCCATAAATAATCCGGACCAAAATGTACGCCACTATATTCTTCAACGGTTTTATAGGCTTTTTGAATATAAGACGCTGTAGCGCTAATATGTACCGGCTCTTCGGGCAATACCATACCGCCAGAGAGCACTTCAATTTGTAGGGATGGAAACTGTTTCACGATTTCTTTCATCACAGCGCTAAAACCATAACACCAGCCGCAATAGGCATCGTAGCAGTAGAAAAGGATTGGGGTTTTCATGGGGCGAAGGTAGGCAAATCTGGAATCTACAATCTTCAATTAGGTATGCAGATTGAAGATTCTAGATTGAAGATTATCTTCTTTATCTTTGCAAAATCGATTAACTATTTCCTATCACCTATAACTTAATTAGCCATGCCCGGTTTTGAATTATTTGGAGCAGAAGAAAGAAAAGAGGTAAATGATGTACTCGAAACGGGTATTTTAATGCGTTATGGATTTGATGGTCCGCGAAAAGGCATTTGGAAAGCCATTGAGTTAGAGGAAGCCATTAAAAAAACTTTTGGTTGTGCATATGCGCAACTTACATCGAGCGGAACTGCTGCTTTAACAACGGCAATGGCGGCACTAGGTATTGGTGTGGGTGATGAAGTGATTATGCCAAGTTTTACGTTTGTGGCCAGTTTTGAAGCAGTTCTTAGTGTAGGCGCCATACCTGTTTTAGTTGATATCGATGAAACACTTACGTTGAATCCTGCTGCTGTAAAAGCAGCTATCACCCCCAGAACAAAATGTGTGATGCCCGTGCACATGTGTGGTAGCATGGCCGATTTAGATGCTTTACAAACAATATGTAAAGAACATGGCTTGATTTTATTAGAAGATGCTTGCCAGAGTATTGGTGGTACATATAAAGGAAAAGCCTTAGGAACAATTGGTGATGCGGGTACTTTTTCTTTTGATTTTGTAAAAATGATTACTTGCGCAGAAGGTGGTGTGGTAATGACGAATAATAAAGATGTGTATACAAAATCGGATGGATATACCGATCATGGTCACGATCATTTAGGCGTAGATAGAGGAGCCGATTTACACCCGTTTATAGGTTATAATTACCGTATTAGTGAGTTACATGCTGCGGTTGGTTTAGCGCAGATTAGAAAATTAGATACATTCTTAGCCTTACAAAAGAAAAATAATAAAGCACTTCGCGCTTATTTAGAAACGATACCTGAAATAAGTTTCCGCGTAGTACCTAAAGGTGGCGATGATAGTTGTAGTTTCTTAAGTTGGTTTTTGCCTACTGCCGAACAAACGCAAGCCGTTATCGAAGCTATGAGAGCTGCAGGCATACTTGCTGGTAATTTTTATTGGTATGCCAATAACTGGCATTATATCCGTAAGTGGGACCATTTAAAACAAGCGATAACACTAAATAACATATCTAGCGAACAAACGCATGCATTGAAAGCTTTACAGCAAGCGGAGTTCCCAGTGAGTGATGCGATTATGAGCAGATGTATTTCAACCGCTATTAGTTTGGTATGGACGGAAGCGCAGATCAAAGAAAAGGGAGAAAAGATGGTGGAAGTGATTCGGAAAGTTATCGGGTAAGAAGAAAATTACAAATAAAGAAATTGTTTTACTACGGCGCATGGCATGATTTCTATGTAAATTTACAGCGATTTTAAATATTAGGATGTCGATCAGTCAGTCGTTACAACAAAAATTATTACAAAAACTTTCACCACAGCAGATTCAGTTAATGAAGCTGTTGCAAATTCCTACGGCTAATTTAGAAGAAAGAATTAAAGAAGAACTGGAGGAAAACCCTGCATTAGAGCAAATGGAGGAAGGGCATGATGATGAATTTAATGACGACATGAAAGATGAGTTCGAAAACGTAAATGAGGAATCGGAACCCGATGGTAGTGAAGATGATTATGATAATGTAGATATTAGTGAATATGTGATGGATGATGATGGAGAAATAGCCGATTACAAAACCCGTGATGATAATTATCCAGAAATGGATGATCAGAAAGTAATTCCTATAAAAGTAGAAACCAGTTTTCATGAATTGGTGTTGAATCAACTGGGTATGCTTGAACTTGATGAGCGAACCTATAAAATTGCGGAACAAATTGTAGGTAGTTTAGATGATGATGGTTATTTACGTAGAGAATTAACATCTATTGCAGATGATTTAGCTTTTCGCCAGAGTTTGGTAGTTACGGAAAAAGAAATTGCAGCAATAGTTCAACAAATCCAACAATTTGATCCAGCAGGTATTGCTGCTAGAGATTTGCGAGAGTGTTTACGCTTACAGCTTCAAAGGAAAGTGGGTGAAGGGAAGAGTGTTGAACTCGCCATGCAAATACTCACAAAATATTTCGAAGAGTTTACCAAAAAGCATTACGAAAAAATTCAGCGCAGCTTAAACTTAAATGATGAGCAACTAAAAGAAGTGATTGCCCAAATTATTAAGCTAAATCCCAAGCCGGGTGGTAATATTGGAGAGATTAATAAAGCAGAGAGTTATATCGTCCCCGATTTTTTTGTAATTAATAATAATGGCAAACTGGAACTTAACCTGAATGCTAAAAATGCACCAGATTTGAGAATTAGTGAGGGGTATAGAGATATGTTGAAGGATTATGAAAAGGGTAGTAAAAAAGATAAGCGGCAAAAAGAAGCTGTATTGTTTATCAAACAAAAAATAGATGCTGCGAAATGGTTTATTGATATGATTAAACAGCGACAAGATACATTGATAGGTACTATGGGCGCTATTATGCAGCATCAGCAAGCTTTTTTCTTAACGGGTGATGAAACAAGTATGCGCCCAATGATTTTAAAAGATATTGCAGAAATTACAGGATTGGATATATCTACAGTAAGTAGAGTAGCAAACAGTAAGTTTGTACAAACGGAATTTGGTACCTATCGACTAAAGTTCTTCTTTAGTGAATCATTAAGTACCGAAAGTGGGGAAGAAGTGAGTACCCGAGAAGTAAAGAAAATATTGAGTGATATTATTGATGCAGAGGATAAGCGGAAGCCTTTGAGTGATGAGGTACTCACTGAAATGTTGCAGGATAAAGGATATAATATAGCCAGAAGAACGGTGGCTAAATACCGCGAACAATTAAATATACCTGTAGCTAGGCTGAGGAAAGAGCTTTAATAATCTTCAGTCTTCAATTTTACAATATAAAACCAGATTGAATTCGCCTGGGCGAACCAGATTGAAGATTAAAAATATTAATATGGATCATATAAGCATAAAACATCCCAAACCATTACTCATTAGTGCAAAAGTTGCAGCCTATCTTTTTCATCCGCTATTTGTGCCCACTTATTTTTTTGCATTTTTGATGTATGCATATCCTTATGAGTTTGCGGGAATTACAGAATGGCAGTTAAAACTGCGTTTGTTTAGTGTGTTTTGGCTCACGGTTTTTTTTCCTTCTTTTGCTGTTTTTTTATTGTGGCGTTTGAAGTTTAGTTCGGGTATTTTATTGCGTACACAAAAAGAAAGAATTGTGCCCTACATCATCACCATGTTTTTTTATTGGTGGATGTATTATTTAAGTAGAAATTTTACGGATCAACCCGAAGTGCTCAAATTCTTCTTCATGGGTATTTTTGTAACAACCGTATTCGGGCTTATTCTTAATAATTATTACAAAATAAGTATGCATGCTATGGGGGGAGGGGGTTTAGCAACGGCCATTGTTTTGTCTTCCTTCTACTACCAAACTGCCAATGGTGTTGCTATTGCTATTGCTATTGCTTTTGCAGGGATCATTTGTACGGCCCGATTAATTACTAACAATCATACGGTTAAAGAAATATATGCAGGTTTATTGGTTGCAGTAGTATCACAAGTAGGCGCGTATTTATTTTTAATGTAGATTAAAAACTCACACATCGTACCCTATCCAATGTACTACTTCTAATTTTTAAGAAATTAGTATATGCCATAGATAGTTCAATGCCTCCGCGCCAATTAGAAACGGTATTCAGTTTGGAGATATTAATATCATAACTGATGCCAACTGTAAAACGATTAACACTCAGTTTTACAACTGGAATAACGGCATCATTCCAACGGAAAAAACTGCCTATATACAAAATATCTGGTTCTTGATCGTAGTAGTTTGTAGTAGTACTAAAGCCATAAAGCAAGCCGCCTATTACTTGTCGGTTCCCACCTTGTATAAAATAATCTGCAAATGCCGTGATATAATCACGATCGTTCGCTTTTCCATTAATGCCTACATTGAAAGTATATTTCGGTGCAATAATACCCGCTTCAGTACTAATAACTGATTTTATTTTCGGACTATTTACATGCGCAATAGCAGCTGCAACATATAGTTTTAGTTTACCATTAAATGTGGTTGAATAAGAAATACCCGCCCATAGATCCCAATAATTATAGCCATTTCCTCCCAATACTTGTGATGTTGGATTACTGGCACTATATGCCCCATTACGGTATTGATCACCAAATTTAATTTGCGTAGGATCGAACTGGCTAAATATGGGCCCACCCATAAATGCGGCGGATAAATAACTATCATTTTCATCACTCAATGATTTATGATAATTGATAAAAGGGAGTAGTTGTGTGCGCTTCAATCGAATATCTCCAGCACCATCCATACTCATTTGCGTACCAACAGTAAAAAAATCATTGCTATTGCCAACAGGGTTTTTATACTCCACACTAATAGAAGTTGTTCTAAAAGGCACGGTAATAGAAGCCCATTGATCTCTATAAATACTAGATACGCGAAGATCTCCTTTAAATAGTCCCGCAAGAGCGGGATTTCTTAATACAGGTTGTTCATAAAATTGAGAAAAAGTAAAATCCTGCGCATCTCCTATCAACCTAACGAAAAGAAACAATATGGTTATTAGCTTTTTCATTATTTAATGATCGCTACATTTCCCTTATACAATTGAGTACCCCCTTTTTCACAAATAACTTCGCAGATATATACATATACATCTGGGTTGGCTGTAACGCCTCTTACTTTACCATTCCAACCACTGGCTGCATCGTTTGGTAGCAGATTTGTTTTCTCAAAAACTACTTCGCCCCAGCGGTTAAATATGCGTAAACTTTTGATAGTTCTTACGCCTTTTGCTTGTACAAAAAACTGATCGTTAACGCCATCTCCATCGGGGGTGAAGGCATTGGGAATGAATACCTCTGTTGTTGGACAAAAAGTTTTAAAGCAAACCGTATCATTGGTAGTACAACCATATCTGTTAGTAGCAGCACAACGAATACATTCATCGAATACAACACGTGCAATGGGGTTCGGACAATTTACACAAGACAAATCGCTGCCACCACTCCATTTCCAACGAATAATATCGGCACTACTTGCTGTGGCACGCAATTGTATTTTTGAACCGGCTACAAAATTACTATCTCTTCCAACAGTTATTGGCGTTGGATTACCAACTACAACACGAACCCATGCGGTATCGGTAAAACAATTATTGATATCTCTGCCCACTACTTTATAGGCGGTGGTAGTTGTTGGTGTTGCAATAGGTGTTGCAGAACTATAATTATTCAATCCGGCAGCAGGTAGCCATTGATAATTAGCGGCCCCACTCACCCAAAGCCGAGCACTTTCTCCAATACAAATAGTGTCTTCAGGTATAATATTTAATTTCGGTTTATCTATTACTTGAACATTGGTACTATTAACTTGTGTACATCCAAATTCATTATAACCAATTACTTTATACTGCGTGCTACGTATGGGTTTTACCTTTATGGTTAGGCAGTTATTACAAATAATATTTTCTTGTTGATCTTTCCAAACAAAATTATTTGCGCCTGCTGCTTTTAGCTCTACGGTTTCACCCACACAAATTTTTTCTGGTCCGGCTACTTTTACTTCTGGTACCGGATGTATGGTAATTTGTTTTAAAGCAGAATCATAGCATTTATTAATAGTTGCAACAGTTAATCTTACCGTGTATTTTCCTTGATCATAATAAAGAATACGTACAGCACTATCGGTACCTATTTTGCCATTTCCTAAATTCCATAGACGAAGAATTACTGAATCGATAGAAGATATTTCTGATTTCAATTCCATCAAACTATTTAAGCAGGCCTCGTTAATGGCATTGATATTTACTTTAGGTAAGTTATAAATTTGCACATTATAAGTTCCAGCAATGGTATCCGTGCATCCATATTTTCCGGTAGCCATCAATTGTGTAGTATGTGTACCAGTAATACGGAAACTAGTTGTAGCTAAACTTCCATTGCCTATAAAGCGGTTATCGGTTTTCCATGTAAGCAGTGCAATACTGCTACTGCTGTATGAACTATCCATAAAATTAAAAACCGTATTACCACATTCATATATTGTTTTTGTGGAGAATGAAGCCTGCACATCTTCAATTATGATCGAATCGAGAAATATGGGAATGCTGCAGCCAGTATTGCTTATTAAAGTGGCAGACGGATAGTATATGCCGGGTTTTTTATATTGGTGTGATTGAGATTGAACTGTTGATTCAACTAAAGTTCCATCACCAAAATTCCAGGCTATCCGATCGGTATAACTTACTGTAGGCAAAAATGTTGCAGTAGCGCTAGCCCCGCAGAATCTGGTATTTGGTGTTATTATTTTTCCTTGCGGTGATCGAATCGTTACAATTGCACTATCTATATACGTGCAACCTCCCGTAGCTATAGCTTTCATTCTTACAAGATAATCGCCTCCGGTTGTGTATGTATAATTAGCTGTATCTCCTTGTATGCTACTATCATTGCCCATATACCAAGTAACGCTTGTGGCCGGTAATGATTTACTAATCAGTTGTAAGTTAAATGGTACGCAGAAGCCATTGGTTGGATTAATGCTTGCCTTGCCAGGTTTTTCTGCAACAATGATAATCGGTGTTGATATGGTATCGCTACAGCTAAAACCATTAGCAGTATTAATTACCTGAAGTAAAGGATTGTAATTACCCGCTATTGTAAAAGCATGCTTTGTGTGGGCAACTGAATCAACAAGCTGATTATTGATAAACCACTTATAGTGTAATGATGAATCGATATTTGTTGTGAGTTGCACGGTATCGCCAATACAGGTATTCGTAGGAACCGTATTGATATATGCACTTGGTTTTGCATTTAGTTTTATTTTTTTTGTAATAACGGTATCGCCACAAACATGTGATATGGTGTTGGTAATGGTATACACACCTGGCTTTGTATAATGATGTACTTGTGTTATACTACTATTGGTTTCACTATTTCCATCACCCCAATTCCAATGCATATTATTTGCGCCGGTAGTTTTATTCTCAAATGATAGTTGAAAAGGAACACCACATACTGCAGTGTCGAACATGTTTGTATTGATGGAAAGATTATTAGCTATTCCATTTATGAACTCATGTGCTGTATCTGTACCACAGCTGTTCTGTGCTACTATCGATGGACTAATAACTGTATTACTATTTCCAAAATAAGTATGTATAAAACTGTTATTATTTGTAATCAAAGAATCGGTACCATCACCCCAGTATACCTTACTAATTGTATTTGCGCCTTCGATACTGGGTTTGAATCTTATTTGTAAAGGCAAGCAAGTGTTTAGTAATTCAATAGTTAAGTTGCTAATTGGTTTTTTCTTTACTATTATTTGTTTTTCCATTTTTATGGAATCGCAAGTGGAATACGCTATTAGGGTAATGGTATAAGCAGTATCGGCACCAGTGTTGGAGGGGGCAAAACGAATAGGACTGGGTTGAGGGCTATTAGCGTACATGCCATTACCAAAGTTCCATTTGTAATTGTATATGCCAGTATTGGGGGTAGTATTTTGGATGTAAACAGAATCTGGGCTACATACAACAGCAGTAGAGAAATTGAAATTTGGAGATGGAGGGGGTGTAAAATGAATGGTTATAGTATCTGCGGAGCTGCTGCAAAAATTGCTTATACGCCACTCGAACTGATGCAAGCCTGGTACTAAACTGTTAATTTGTAATTGATTATTGTTTATTTGAGTGGAAGCAGAGCTGCTCAATTGCTGCCATATGCCGTTGCCTACAGTTGGGCTATTGCCATTAAAAACGAGGTTGGTTGAGTTGCAAATAGTAGTATCATTAGCGGTTATGGCTGTTGTGGCATTGGGAATAACAATAAAAGAAGCGTCTAACGTATTACTCTTACATCCATCTGTAGAAATGGTGTATACAGAATCATGAATGGAAATATTTTGGATTCCATTATTGATTGCTAAATAAGTATTGGTACTTGAATCGGAAGGGATGAGTTGTTTAGTACCCCAATAATATTTTACATTATTGATAGATGAGGCCACTTGAATTGTTGCGTTACTGCCTGTACAAACAGAATCTGGGACTGCTGCAAATTGAAGAAGGGGGGTGCTGAAGGATGTTATGCGTAGTGTATCTGTACTTGTACCACAATCGTTTTTAACAAACCATGCAAGTGTGTAAGAACCTACTTGAATATTCTGTATAGTTGTTTTTGGATCTGTGCTATCCTTAAATAGAAGAGTAGATGGGCCACTGATTTGTTTCCATTGCCCACTACCAACAAGCGGTTGTGTTGCGTGTAACTGAAGTGTTGTACCACTACAGATACTTGTATCATTACCTGCACTAGCAATGGATAATGCGGGAACTACTACAAAACTGGTATTTAGTGTATTGCTTTTGCAACCCCCGCTAGATATGGCGTATACAGAATCTGTAACTAATCTATTTGTTTGTGTATTATTAACAATAGTGTAGGCGTTAGCGTTGTTGTTGGAAGGAACAAGTTGTTTTGATCCCCAATAGTATAAAACATCATTGATGGTGGAGGAGAGCTGAATGGTAGCAGATGCTCCGGAACAAATAGAATCGAGTGTTGTTATTTGTTGTAAGAATGGTGATTGATTAGCGGTTATAATAGCTGTGGCGGAGTCGATGCCGCAAGTGTTGGCTATAAAGAGTTTTGGATAATATGTTTGAATACTATCACCCGTATAGTTGTAACTAAAATGAGTAGTTGTAAAAGTGGAATCTTTTTTCCCATCTCCATACATAAATAAATAACTATCTGAGTTAAGAGGCTTGCTTACTGTTATGTTTGCAGTAATTGGGAAGCAGTTAGTAGTAGGTGCAATTTGTAGGGTAGCTATTGGTTTTTTCTTTACTGTTACTTGCTTTTCTACTTTTATAGAATCACAATTCGTATAAGCTACTAATGAAATAGTATAGGTAGTATCATTATTGCCAACAGCTGGAAAATAATGAATAGAAGTAGGATTGGTATCAT
>JBDKJW010000058.1:0-10000 GCA_039796395.1 Bacteroidota bacterium | reverse complement strand
AACATCCCCTTTTTTCTAAAAGCGGGTTGCAAAGATAAGCAGCTAAACCTTCTTTCCAAATGTTTTTTGAAATTAATTTCGATTGAATTTTAAAACGCTTTACCAATAAGGCTTTCAGGCTGAAAAAAAATTATAGGTACCATACCCTTTCTAAGAACAACCCTTGTGGTGGGGTAGAAAAATCGGCTTTTGTGCAATCCTTCGCCTCAATAATTCCCCGAAAATCTGCCATAGTAATTTGTTCCCTTCCTAATTTTATCATCGTTCCAACCAGGCCCCGCACCATCCCTCGTAAAAAACGATTGGCTTTTACACGATATATCAACCCATTAGCTATACCATTTTCGCAATTCCTTTTCCCCATATACCTTTCTCCCTCCTCCTTATCCCCTATTTCCTCCCAACTACTCTCCATTATATCACAATCAAAGGTATACACCTGTGTATTTCGCTTCGAAAAACTAGTAAAATCAGTGTATTCCTTGAGCATACTAGCCCCTTCTTGCATCAATGCTACATTTAATCCATATGGATAATACCATCCTCTATCTCGCATAAAAGGGTCTTTCTCTCTATATATATGATACTGATAAGACCTTGCTACGGCATCAAATCTACAATGTGCGGTTGGGGCTACTTGCCTTATCGTTTTTACAGCAATGCTTGGTGGTAACAAAGCGTTAAGATTATACACATGTTTATGTTCTAATTTAATAGCCGTATCTACATGCAGGAAATTCTGGAGCGCATGCACACCTGCATCTGTTCTTGAAGAACCCGTTAATGAAAAGCTTTGCTTATAAAAAGTTGTAAGCGCCTTTTCTAAAACCGATTGTACTGTAAGGGCATTATTTTGTACTTGAAAACCATGATAATCTGTTCCCTGATAACATACTTCAATAAAATACCTGGGCATACTATTGTTTAGCCGGTTTTTTTTGCATACCTGTACCATATGCTTCTGGCACTAAAGGTACTTTTACTTTTGGCGTTGAAGGCTTTGCCTCCAATTTATCAGTGGCAGTTGCCTTCATGGCTATTCTTTGCTGATAGGTGGCTGCGCCTGTAGGCTTAGCTGTAACAGCTGCCGCCGCTATCGCGGGAATAAAAACAGCAATTGTGTCTATTTTACTGCCATTTCGAATAACATATTTCTGATCAAACCCTGTTTCATTGCTCCGTTCTGAGAGTTTCTGCACTTGTTTAGGCGCACTCCTACTTGCGGGCTTTTCAGACACGATACCCCTTACTAATTCAGTAGTTACCATATCCATCAACATCCATTCCCCATCTTGGGTAATGCGCAATGCATACCCTTTGGGCTTGTTGGCAATAGTGAAACTAAATATATATTCCCCATATTGATTACCTGGGAAACTAATAACGATACTATGATTTCCATTCGGTAACTGCGGAATAAATAAATACCCCTTTCCATTAGAACCATAGGTATTTCCTTTAAATTGAATATAATAGGGCTGACTATTCTCCGACTGTATATATAAGAAGTTTGATTGTGCATTGGCTACTATAGCTAATACAAGCACCATACAAGAGATTGATAAGCGGTAAACAAAAAAGCGTTTGATCATGTAAACTTGCTTTTAACAAATTTACTAAAAATGCGTGTTGGGAGCATCTTTCAACACATATATCTTTATCGGGTTAAAATTATTATATGAAAAAAATCTATCTACTTGTTTTTTTTGCAGTGGGCCTAAGCCTAACCATATTTGCTCAACCAGCTTCGAGCGACTGGAAAAAACTGTACCGTGCCGTACCTACCAAACTCAATGACCTGGTACATACTAAACTAAATGCACGCTTCGATTACAGTAAATCGCATTTGCTAGGCGATGTTTGGTTAACCCTTCGTCCGCATTTCTATGCAACTGATTCTTTACAGTTAGACGCAAAAGGAATGGATATTCATAAAGTAGCTATTGTAAAAGGCACACAAACCAATCCTTTGACATACAAATACGATGGCATGAATTTGCTTATCAAGCTCGATAAAAGCTATACCAGAAATGAATCGTACACTATTTACATACATTATACTGCAAAGCCCAATGATTTAGCCGTGAAAGGAAGTGCGGCTATTACAGATGCTAAAGGTTTATACTTTATAAATCCGAAGGGGGAAGAAAAAGACAAGCCTACACAAATTTGGACCCAAGGCGAAACAGAAGCCAGCTCTGTTTGGATTCCTACTATCGATAAAACAAACCAAAAAACTACACAAGAGTTTAATCTTACCGTACCAGCCAAATATGTTTCTTTATCAAATGGAAAACTTACAAAACAAACGGTGAATAAAGATGGCACACGTACTGATAATTGGAAAATGGATTTACCTCATTCTCCTTATTTATTTTTTATAGGTGTAGGTGACTATGCCGTTATTAAAGACAGCTACAAAGGCAAAGAAGTTAGTTATTATGTAGAAAAAGAATATGCCAATGTTGCCCGTAAAATTTTTGGTCATACTCCTGAGATGATGAAATTTTTCTCTGAAAAATTAGGTGTTGATTATCCATGGGTAAAGTATAGCCAAATCGTTGGCAGGGATTATGTGAGTGGGGCCATGGAAAATACTACCGCCACTTTACACCAAGAAAGTGCACAACAAGATGCGCGTGAACTTACCGATGGCAACGAATGGGAAGGCACTATTGCGCATGAATTATTTCACCAATGGTTTGGTGATTATGTTACTGCCGAAAGTTGGAGTAACTTAACGGTAAATGAAAGCTTTGCCGATTATAGTCAGTTTTTATGGGAGGAATATAAATATGGAGCCGATGCTGCAGCATTTGAAAACTGGCGTTCTATGCAGAGTTATTTAAATGGAAGAACTGATGCTACAAAAGATTTGGTACGTTTTTACTATGCCGATCAAGAAGACATGTTTGATTTAGTAAGCTATCAAAAAGGGGGCAGAATTTTACATATGCTTCGTATGTATGTGGGTGATGATGCGTTCTTTAAATCATTGAACAAATACTTAAGCGATAATAAATTTGGGAATGGTAGTGCCCATAAATTGCGCCTAGCTTTTGAAGCGGTTACGGGTAAAGATTTAAACTGGTATTTTAATCAATGGTATTTTGGCAGTGGCCATCCGAAACTAGAAATTAGCTACGGCTATAATGCAGATGAAAAGAAAGCAGCTGTTTATATTAAACAAACGCAGGATAAATTGTTTCAACTGCCGATGGCTATAGATGTGTATGAAGGTGCAACAAAAAAAAGGTATACGATTTCGGCAACTAATAAGAATGATACTTTTTATTTTCCTGCAAATACTAAACCTGATTTAATAAATGTGGATGCAGAGAAAATTACTTTAGCCGATAAGAAAGATGCGAAAACCTTGGCCGAATATGCTCACCAATTTAAATATGGTGGTAAGTATTTAGATAGAAGAGAAGCAGTTGATTTTGCGTCAAAGAATAGTAGCGATCCTATTGCCTATAAAATTATTACTGAAGCGCTAAACGATCCCTACTTTCGCATACGCACAAAAGCAATGCTCAGTTTTGGTAGTGCAACAATTGATGATGCTACATTAGTAAAGATTGAAAATATAGCCAAGCATGATCCTTCTAAAATGGCGAAGGCAGAAGCGATAAATTTTTTGGGTAAAAGAAAAAATGCAGCCTATGCAGATCTATTTAAAAAAGCAATTTATGATTCTTCCTACACTGTTGCAGGCGCAGCATTAGAAGCCTATGCTGAAATAAATGGCAACGATGCTTATGCAATTTCTAATGCATTAGCTAAACAACCTGCCAAGGGTAGGTTACAAACTGCGATTGGCAATATTGCCATTAAATTTGGGGATGAATCGGCCTATGATTTTATCATGGGCAATTTTATGAAAATGCCTTTATCACAAGCTAAATTTCAATCTATTGGTAATCTAGCTGAATTTTTAGCAAAAGTGAGCGATCCTGCTAAGTTCAAAAAAGGTGTAGATGAGATTGTAAAATTCAGAGAAGAAATTCCACAACAAGCAAGAGCACAAACAGATCCTTTCATCAATGGTGCTTTAAAAGGATTGGCTGGTAAAAAAGAAGCGGCAAATCAGCAGGAGTTGGCGGACTATGTTAAGTTGAAGTTGAAATAGTGGATAGTGGGATAGTGTGTAGTGGTTAGTAAAGATTAAAGGTTAAGTACTACACACTATTCACTACGTAAAATTGACTCCAATTTTACAGAAACCGGAAAACGGGTATTTTGAGATTCAGCAATTCCTTCAAATTGTATAAGGCGTTGTTCTTTCATCAAAATACCCGTTTTACTATTATAGTAACGCATCGATTGTTCTACACCCTTTAGCACCTGACTAATCACTTGATCACCTTGCTTAATTGTATTTTTAATTTGATGTGTTGCAAACACATGTACTTGTATTGTATCAATTTGCTTTCGTAAGAAAGTACATTCATATACCGACTTTGAGCTATCCATAGTTGTAGAATCTTTCCAACTAAAGGCAGTATTGACGTTCCTATATTGGTTTGCCAGGAAAAATTTACGAATATCTTCTGGCTCAAAACTTAGAGAAGCTATTTGATTTGTTTTACTATTACCAGTAGCTGATACAATTTGGATGCTTGGTTGTAGCATGCTATCAATTAGTGTTTTTTCACCATCACTTAATGAGTCGCGTTTATTCGAATCGAAGAGTTGCTCTTGTCCGAATGCAATTACTTTACCTTTTAAATTTTTTACCTGCGAGCGAATATGCAGTTCATGAGGCTTATCATTCATCAATTGATATTCTACCAACCGATCTTGGGTAAGCTGCATTAATGTTTCTTGATAAGGAATATGGTAAGCAATGATTTGCTTAAGTGAAGTTTGTACTACAAAAGGTTTATTGCCCCATGAAAACTGTGCATGAAGAATACTGGTGAGCGAAAAAAATAATACAAAAAAGATATAGTGCACTACTAAAACTTTTACCATCCACCGCCGGCACCGCCGCCACCAGAGCTACCACCGCCGAAGCCACCAAATCCGCCACCACCGCCTCCTCCGAAGCCTCCACCACCCCAGCCACCACTACTCCCGCGATTACCTCCACCTAGTAAGCTCGACCAAATTAAGGCTTCTGCAACACCGCCAGCCCCTCTTCTACTCATCATACCACCACCTCTTCCACCACCACCGCGGGCGATAATAATAATTACTACGATAACAATGATGATAAATTTAAGAATACCTCCAATATCATTCTCTCCATCTCCTCCCTTAGCCCTTTCCCTTTTTACTTTGTATTCGCCAACTGCTGCTTTTGTTAATGCATCAATAGCTCTATCTATACCTCTGTAATAATTCTGTTGCTTAAACTCGGGTACAATTTCATTTCTATAAATACTAGAAGCGGTAACATCTGGTATTGCCCCTTCTAATCCATAACCCACTTCTATCCAAACCTTCCGATCATCTATCGCTGCAACAATAAGTACCCCATTATTTGTTTTTTTATTTCCAATACCCCAATCACGAAATAATTTATTGGCATACTCTTGTACTTCATACCCATCTAATGATTTAATGAGTACAACTGCAATTTGATTAGAACTGCTATCATCTAATGCCACTAATTTTTGTTCGAGTATGGCAACCTGCTCGGCAGATAATACACCAGCAGCATCATTTACCAACTTTGGTGGATTAGGTTTGGGTAATATATTTTGCGCAAAGCCAGTAATGGCAAACAATAAAAATAATATTGAGAATAAATATTGTTTCATGTTATTTGCCGAAAACTATATTATCGGGTAGTTCGTTTTTATCGGTATTGGCATCATAAGGAAAATGAGCAACCAAGGCTTCGCCTATGTCGTGGATGATTTTTACAATACCCTGTACATAATCCTGCTTATTAAAATGGGCTAACATTGTTTTTACCTCGTTATTCCAAAAATCGGTTCCCACTTTTGCATGAATACCAGCATCGCCATAAACAGCTAACTGACGGTCTTTCATGGCAATATAAACCAATACCGCATTGCGTTCTTGGGTTTGATCCATTTCTAACTCGGTAAAAATTTCCAACGCTCGGTGAACAGGATTTACAAGATAGCATCTGCCCTCTACATAAATCCTGATTTCACCACTGGTGCGTTGCTCTGCTTGTTGAATAGCGGCTACAATGGCCGCTTGCTGCTCAGCAGAAAAATAATCAAATTTCTTTTTTTGGAAGATTCCGAACATGTAACTGTTTTAGAATTTCACTTCAGGCGCTTTCTCAGAACCAGCATCTGCTTTAAAGCCTTCTTTAGTTTTGAAACCGGTAATGCCTGCTAAGATATTCATGGGGAATTGCCGTGCTTTTATATTGTAATCTGCAACAGCGCTGTTAAAGTCGTTGCGAGATACTTTAATTCTATTTTCTGTACCTTCTAATTGTGCTTGTAAGCCACGGAATGCCTCATTTGCACGAAGGTTAGGATAGTTTTCAGTAACCATTAATAAGCGACCCAATGCTTGAGATAATTGTCCTTGAGAAGCTTGGAATTGTTCCAATTTTTCAGGGGTAAGGTCTTTTGCATCTACTTTCATTTGCGTAGCGCTTGCACGAGCTTTTACTACATTCTCTAGGGTGGTTTGCTCAAAATTGGCTTCTCCTTTTACTGTGTTTACCAGATTAGGAATCAAATCTGCGCGGCGTTGATAATCACTTTGCACATTATTCCATGCTTTACTTACGCCCTCATCAAAGGTCACTAAGCTATTATAGCCAGAACAACCTCTCCAACCAATTATAACCACTAGGGCTGCAATTACGATAAGGGTAATGTTTTTTGTACTCATTGTTATTTGAAATTTAGTGTAATATACCTGTTTGTAGGTTTTCTTGTATAAATATTACAAAACAAATGCCATAGACTGGCTATGGCATTTTGTCGGTTTAGTATTTTAATTGGTCTTTACCCTACTCGATTCGGCATCAGAGCCTGTACTTCTATTTCGGGCAGCTTTCAACTGTTGATTACCAAAGGAATAACTGAACGCTAATCGAATATTTCTTGATTCATTGCGCTGTCTGAATGCCAAATCAATATTTTGGTATTTCAATGCACCATCCGATCGTTGGGTGAAAAAAACATCATTAATATTCAATGTAACTCTTGCCCTTTTCTCCAAAAAGGTTTTTTGTATAGCAATATTCAAATTTCCTAACTCTCTGAGTACAATAAACTCATTTAGAAAGTTAGTAGTATAAAATCCCGACAGCTCAATATTCCAATCGGTTCTTGGCTTATAAGCAACCTGCCAATAAGCCTGCCAATTCCATTTTTGTTGGTCGTAATTAGTTCCTAGATACTCGGTTTTATAATGATTCCAAATGAATTGATTACCCCCAAAACCACTTATTTTTTTACCGATATTCAATGGAAAATTCAGTTCAAATACTACATTCTCAAACTTGGCCAAATTTTCGGGCGTTGTAAAAGTAAGGTTACCCTGTTGGCGTGGTGCGTTTTCAAAAATTACATCACTGGTTTTATTATAGCTGATAGAAAAGAAGGGCTGGTTATCATAGTTGAGAGAAAACTTAAACTGATCCGATGTTTCGGGGCGAAGTAATGGATTACCCTGTGTATAAGTTAAAGAATCCAAGAATTCAATAAAAGGGTTTTGTTGTTGATAGCTCGGGCGATTTACTCTTCGTACATATTGTAAACCTGTTGCAAAATGTGTATTCAGTTTGCGTGTAATAAATATTGAAGGAAATAATTGCCAATAATTTCTATTTAATACTTCTGCACCACTGCTATTACCTTTAGCCACTGTTTGTTCAGCTCTCAACCCTGTAATCAAATCCCATTTATCACCAAACTGTTGCTTTAAATTGATATAGCCGGCATTAATATTCTCTCTATAACGGAAATTGGTACTGCGTTTGCCATCTTGAATACCATTACTAATAAAAACAAGATAATTATCAATAGTAGCAAAGCTAAATTTGGAACCAGCTTCCAATATTTTGCCCTTACCCAATGGTTTTCCATAATCGGCTTTTAGTACTGTGAACTTTACAGGATTATTAATGTCTTGATTATTCACATAACTACTTCCATTAGAGAGTGTATTGGTAATATCACTTCTATTTGTAAGATCAAATTGAGAATAATCGGCATCGATGTTTAAGAAATGTTCGCTAGTATCAAAAATGTGTTTCCAATTTAAATTAGCTGCTCTATTATTCCTCCGTATATCATTGTAAATATCAGTTCTAAATGTACTCAGTATGGCTCCTGAACTCGCCTCTTTTTGTGTGGTATTATTAATGGTTTCTGAACTGCCTTTAAAGTCGAACCCGCGAAAGAGAAATCCGAATGTATTTTTCTTATCTGCATAGAAATCTAACCCAGCTCTGTAGTTTACTGTATTTCTATTTGCGGGTGAATAATTTGTTTGTGAGAATCGATAGGGGTTTATTAATCGATCAAATTCACTATAATCAAAGAAATTTCGGTGAAAGAAATTACCACTTCCATATATATTCCATTTTCCTTTACGGTGATTGAGTGATAGAGAAGGAATAACCCGGTAGTAGTTCCTATCTACGCCATATTTTCCTTTTTCATAAATACCCTGAGATACAGCCATACCAATGGTTCCATTGGTTCCGAGGTTGGCATTCTTTTTTAAAATAATATTGATTAATGAACCACCTTGTGCATCATAGCGAGCACCTGGATTTGCCATCACTTCAATTTTTTCAATATTAGCGGCCCCCATCGATGCAAGTACCTGATTCACATCGGTATATTGGGTAGATTTTCCGTCTATTAAAATAGCTACGTTATTTCTGCCTGCTAGCGTAATTTTTTCATTCGATACAATTATACCGGGTACTTTTTGTAATATTTCCAAGGCAGTAGCGCCCGCAGCGGTAGCACTATTTTCTACATTTACCACTAGTTTATCGGCCTTTTGTTCCAAAAAAGGTTTTTTTGCAACAACTTTTATACCTGCTATTTCATTGATCTGTGGCTTCATGATAATTTCGCCAAGCTGCTTCTGTGTGCCTATTTTTATATATTGTTGCTGAAACCCTACACCTGTTAATTGAAGTAGGTAATTGTTTTCATCTCTGATCATAATTGTGAAAGAACCATCTTCACTTGTAATCGCCGATTTTTGTAAACTAGAATCTTTTTGTAATAGCGCTAATAGTGTAATTCCTTTCAGTGGTTTTTGCTTTTCATCTACTATTTTTCCTGAGATGGTGGATTGTGCGGCTACCGCGGTGCCCAATGTCCATAAAATTGCCATTCCTATCCATTTAATCATAGCCTTTAGTTTTGGGATGTAACGAGGAGTAAGTAAAAAAGTTACAGTCTTTCCCTAATCAGTTGAATTCACCTATTTTTGCCCCGAAATAAAACCAGCGATTGATATGTCGGTACTCGTAAATAAAAACTCAAAAATTATTGTTCAGGGTTTTACCGGAACAGAAGGTACTTTCCACGCCACCCAAATGATTGAATATGGCACCCATGTAGTAGGTGGCGTAACGCCTAATAAAGGGGGTAGTACACATTTAGATAAGCCTGTATTCAACACAGTAGCTGATGCGGTAAAAACCACTGGCGCCGATGTAAGTATCATATTTGTACCACCGGCTTTTGCAGCCGATGCGATTATGGAAGCCGCTGATGCAGGTATTGGCTTAGTGGTATGTATTACAGAAGGTATTCCAGTTCAGGACATGGTAAAAGTTAAGAATTATTTACAGGGTACAAAAACAAGACTAATTGGGCCTAACTGTCCGGGTGTAATCACTGCTGGCGAAGCCAAAGTAGGTATTATGCCAGGCTTTATTTTTAAAGCGGGTAGAATTGGTATTGTATCTAAAAGTGGAACCCTTACCTATGAAGCTGCCGACCAAGTAGTAAAAGCGGGTTTAGGTATTAGTACAGCCATTGGTATTGGTGGAGATCCAATTATTGGTACCCCAACTAAGGAGGCA
>JBDKJW010000057.1:0-12133 GCA_039796395.1 Bacteroidota bacterium | reverse complement strand
CCGGCTATTTCTAATATAGGGCAAGGCATCATACCTTTTGATCCTTGTTGGCGATCTTGTTCCTGACAAACATTAGAAGGCGCCCCAATATTTACGTAAATATTACCCGCATTATCTAATGCTATTGATTTTGAATTATGTTGACGTTTATCAACTAAGCCAACTACAATTGTTTCTGGATTCTCCGTATCAATAACATTTTGATTCGCGTCTAACTTATACCTAAAAACACTGGTATTTGATGAAGCATAGAGGTATCCTTTTTTAATAGCAATACCAGTACCAATATAATTTCCAAATTTTAAAGTATCATCATAAATACCATCTTTGTTTGTATCGCGCAACCTTATAATCCCCTTTCCTTTATCTAATCGCTCCAGTTTCATATAAATATCGCCATTAACATTCACAGCTATATGGCGAACCCGTCCAAAGTCTTTAGCCACCGTATTTGCACTAAACCCGGTTGGCATTTTAATCGTTACCGCATCCGACTTTTGGGCACAAGCTGAAGCAACAAAAACTGTGCTTAGTAGTATATTTGTAAACTTATTCATACTAAAAATATTTTGGTGAAATTAAGCATTGGATTGATACCAATCTTGCATGGCATCCACAAGTAAGGTATTATCTTGTTCTGTTCCTACTGTTATACGTAAACAATCCTCACAAAGCTGCACATTACTTCGATCTCGCAGTACAATTCCCTTTATTAGCAAGAATTCATATAGTTTTCTAGCCTCCGTAATCTTAACTAATATAAAATTACCATCGGAAGGATATACCTTTTCTACCGTAGGCATTGTACGAAACACATCTGCTAATGCATCTCTCATATCTACTAATAGCTTAATCATGTCGTTTACTTGCCCAACTTCATCCAAAGCTTTTACAACCAATTCTTGCGTTGCTTGTGAAATATTATAAGGTGGTTTTACCTTATTTAATAATTCAATAATTGCAGCCGATGCGAATGCCATTCCTAAGCGCAATCCTGCTAAACCCCAAGCCTTACTCAAGGTTTGAAGTACAACAAGATTAGGATAATCTGATAACTCTTGTACAAAACTTTTTTGTTTAGAAAAATTGATATATGCCTCATCTACTACTACCAATCCATTGAAATTATTTAGCACCATTTCAATATCTGTTCTATTCAATGAATTACCTGTTGGGTTATTGGGGGAGCAAAGCCAGATAATTTTCGTGTTTGCATCTACTGCATTTTCCAAATGAATAAGATCGAGTTGAAAATCATCTGTAAGGGGCACTTTTTTGATAGCAATATCATTGATGTTCGCACTTACTTGGTACATACCATAAGTAGGCGGACAAATAACCACATTGTCTTTACCAGGGTTACAAAAACAACGGAAAAGCAAATCAATACACTCATCGCTTCCATTTCCTAAGAAAATATGTTCGACCGGAATAGATTTAATAGTTACTAATTTTTGTTTTATAGCTCCTTGATGCGGATCTGGGTAACGATTGTACCATTTGGTAAGCGGTGAGCCTAGGCTATTTTCATTGGCATCTAAAAATACTTTAGCCTCTCCGCTAAACTCATCTCTTGCAGATGAATACGCAACAAGCGTTTTAATATTATCTCTTATAAGTGATTGAAGATTGAACATAATAGTTACGGGATTCGGGTTACGAGTTACTAGTTTAACATTCTTAATTCAACGGCCTTACTATGCGCTTCTAATCCTTCCGCCTTCGCCATTTCCATCACTGCTGCGCCGATTTGCTGTAGGCCTGCTTTAGATAATTGCTGATAAGTAATTTTTTTAACAAAAGAATCTACACTAATGCCACTATACGCTCGTGCATAACCATTCGTAGGCAAGGTATGATTGGTACCACTTGCATAATCACCAACCGATTCAGGCGAATAATTACCCAAAAAAACAGAACCCGCATTGGTAATTTGGAATGCTACTTCCTCAGCTTTATCACAGGCTAAAATGAGGTGTTCTGCAGCATAGTCGTTAACCAATTCAATAGCTGTACTTATATCATCAACTACAATTGCTTTACTGTTTTCAATAGCTTCCCTGGCAATGCTTGCGCGCGGAAGTTCCATTAATTGGTTCAGCAAACAGGTATTCACTTCATCCGCTATTTTTTCATTTGTAGTTACGAGTAAAACTTGACTATCAGCTCCATGCTCTGCCTGACTTAGCAAATCAGCCGCAACAAATTGCGGAATAGCTGTTGCATCAGCCAATACACAAACTTCGCTTGGTCCGGCAGGCATATCAATCGCAACACCATATTGCTGTACTAACTGTTTAGCAAGTGTTACGTATTGGTTACCTGGGCCAAAAATTTTATATACTGATGGAACTGATGTAGTACCAAAAGTTAAGGCCGCAATAGCTTGTACACCGCCAACCATGTATATATGTGATATCCCTACTACTTGTGCTGCATAGGCAATGGCAGGATGTACTTTCCCTAATTTATTGGGCGGGGTACACAATACAATTTGTTTACAGCCTGCAATAGCTGCTGGTATACCTAACATTAGAATAGTAGAAAAAAGTGGGGCTGAGCCACCTGGAATATATAATCCAACTTTATCGATGGCCACAGATTTGCGCCAGCATATTACGCCAGGCATTGTTTCTATTTTTTCAATAGCAGCCACTTGTTTGTTATGAAAGTGACGAATATTTTGCGCAGCTATATCGATGGCTTGCTTTAATGGAGCTGAGATATTTTGAGCCAACGATTGAATATCATTTTCGTTTAATACAAAATCATCTATCTCAACTTGATCAAAGCTTGCCGTATATTTTCGAATGGCAATATCGCCTTCCTTTCTTACATCAGCTATTACCTTACTAACTGTTTCGACTAAATTTGCTTGATCTAATGCTGGACGGGCTAACAAGCTATGCCATTGACTCTTTGGTGGATTAACACATTTTCTCATACTATCATTTTTTCTATAGGCACAACCAAAATACCTTCTGCACCTGCTTTTTTTAATTGCTCAATCATATCCCAAAAATCATTTTCATTGATAACACTATGCACGCTACTCCAACCTTCTTGCGCAAGAGGTAATACTGTTGGGCTCTTCATCCCTGGCAACAAAGCAATAATTTCTTTTAGATTATTATTGGGCGCATTCATTAAAATATATTTATTGTTCTTTGCTTTTTTTACTGCATCTAAGCGGAACAATATTTTCTGAATTAATGTTTCTTGTTCAGCTGTTAGTTTTGTATTCTTTACCAAAACTGCCTGCGACTGCAAAATTACTTCCGCTTCTTTCAGCCCATTCATAAATAAGGTAGAGCCGCTGCTCACTAAATCGCAAATAACATCTGCTAAGCCAATGCCTGGGGCAATTTCAACACTACCGCTGATTTCATGAATTTCAGCATCAATACCTTTTTCTTGCAAGAACTTACCTACAATAATAGGGTAACTCGTGGCTATTTTTTTGTTTTGAAGAAAGTTACTGCCAGAGTATTCTTCACTCTTTTTTACAGCAATACTCAATCTACATTTTCCAAAACCAAGCTTTTCTACAACTGTAATTTTTTTCTGTTTTTCAAACACTACATTTTCGCCAACAAAACCAATATCTGCTACCCCATCTTCTACATATTGAGGAATATCATCATCTCGCAGAAAAAAAACTTCTAATGGAAAGTTTAGCGCATCTGCTTTAAGCTTGTTTACACCAGTAGATATTTCAATTCCACATTCCTTTAAAAGTCGGATAGAGTCTTCATAAAGCCTGCCACTTTTCTGAATAGCCAATTTCAATTTTTCACCGTTCTTATTCATGTTCATATAGTTAAAACAAAAAGGCTTACCTTTTGGTAAGCCCTTGCTGTATTATTTAATTACACACCAAAGCCTACCCGATGGGTAAGAAATGATGATGTGTATGAATATTTATGTTCATTGCGAGGCAAAACTACTATCTAGCTGAGATACAAACAAATTTTTTTCACCCATTCATCCCTAAACTATGCTATTCTTTGATTTTCTCCTTAATTTACCAATCCAATGAAAACGATAACAGCTATTATTTTTCTGTTTATTACAAATGCATCATTATATGCACAGGCATTTAACAAATTAGTTTGGGCAGATGAGTTTACGTATAATGGTTTACCCGACTCTACCAAATGGAGTTATGATGTTGGTGGGCATGGATGGGGTAATGCTGAGCTACAGTACTACACAAAAAATAAATTGAAGAATGCTCGAGTTGGCCATGGTGTTTTAACCATAGAAGCCCATAAAGAAAATATAGAAGGCATGAAATATAGCTCAGCTCGATTAGTTTCAAAAGGCAAGGGCGATTGGACTTATGGTAGGATTGATATTCGGGCTAAAGTACCGAATGGCAGGGGAATTTGGCCAGCAATTTGGATGCTCGCTTCTAGTACACCTTTACGTTGGCCCGATGATGGGGAAATTGACATCATGGAACATGTTGGCCACGACCCAAGCAATGTTCACTATTCTGTTCATACAAAAGCCTATAATCATATACAGCATACCCAAAAAACAGACTCATCTATCATAAAAGATTATGATAACCATTTTCATGTATACGCATTGGAATGGACGAAAGAAAAAATTACCATTTTGGTAGATAACATACCAACATTTACATTTAAAAATGAATATAAAACAAGTGCAGAATGGCCATTTGATAACCATTTTCATTTATTATTAAATGTTGCGGTGGGTGGTTTTTGGGGTGGACAAAAAGGGGTTGATGATTCAGTTTTTCCTAAGCGGATGGAAATAGACTATGTTAGAGTTTATCAATAACAAATAAAATAATAAAATAAGCATAACTATGATACGCAACACTAGAGTTATATTGCTCCTACTACTAGTAACTACCCAGTATGTAAATGCCCAAGATGCGGCTTCTTATCAAACCCCTCCAAAAGCTGTTGCCGATTTATTATTAGCTAAGCCAACACCTGGCGTAAGCATAGCAGGCAAAGCAACTTGGCTGCTTTTAAGTGAAAGAAATTCATATCCAACAGTTGAAGAATTAGGTCAGCCTGAAATGCGTGTTGCTGGATTACGATTAAATCCAAATAATTTCTCTTTAAGCCGACAAAACTTCATCAACAATTTTACGTTGAAGAATATTAAGGAAGGAAAAGAATACCCTGTAACAGGTTTGCCTGCAACAGTTTTAGCAGGATCCGTAAATTGGAGCCCATCGGAAACTAAAATTGCTTTTACCAATACAACGGGTTCTCAGGTAGATATATACATAATTGATGTAGCTACTAAAAAAGCCACTAAAGTAAATAAGCGACCAGTAAATGCAATTCTCGGGCAAGCTTATACTTGGGTAGATGATAATACCATTTTGTATAAAGCAACTACGCAACCCGCTAGTGCTGCTCCCAAAAAACCTATTACACCTAAAGGCCCTACAGTTCAACAAAACTTAGGTAAGGCTGCACCTAGCCCCACGTATCAAGATCTAATTAAGAGCCCATACGATGAGCAAGTATTTGCATTTTATGCAACAGCACAACTAATACAAAATAAAAATGGTATTGAAACAACCATCGGTAAACCTGCAATTCTAAGCAGTTTTATTTTGTCTCCAGATAAAAAATATTTACTGCAAAGAGCCATACAAAAGCCATTTTCTTACTTAGTAACATCAAATGGATTTCCTTCCACCGTTAGCATTACCGACTTAACGGGCAAAACTATAAAAGTAGTAGCAGAATTGCCTTCCACAGAAGGAACACCATCTGGCTATGACAATACCCAAAATGTTCCAAGAAATTTTGATTGGAGAGACGATGAAGCAGCTACACTTACTTGGGCTATGCCATTAGATAGTGGATTAATTCGTAAAAATGTAGAATACCATGATGCCGTATATAGCTTGTCGGCACCCTTTACTGGTAATGCAAAAGAGATATTTAAAACCAACATGCGCTATGCGGGTACAACTTGGGGGAATGAAAACTTAGCATTAGTTCAAGAAATTTCGAGAACAAAACAGATGGGCAGGATTAGCAGGTATAACAGCGCTACCGGAACCCTTGAAACTTTATATGAGCGAAATCAAACAGACGCCTATAATAACCCGGGTGTACCGGTAATGGCTAAGAATAGTTTTGGAAGAAATGTTGTGATCACGATTGACAATGGCACTAAAATATTGATGAATAATCCTATTGGTTCATCTCCAAAAGGAGATTTACCCTTCTTAGCGAAATTTGATTTACAAACAAAAAAGAATGAAATTATCTGGAGAAGTACAGAAGGAAAATTTGAATCAGTTGTTGATGTATTAGACGCCAATAAATTGAGTTTATTAACGCGTAAAGAATCGCAAACAGAAGTTCCAAATTATTATTTAAAGGACTTAATGTTACGTATTGCAGACCGACCAATTACTCATTTCACCAACCCATACCCGGCACTAGAAGGAGTAATAAAAGAAAAAGTAAAATACAAAAGAGCCGATGGAGTTGATTTAACGGGCGACTTATATTTACCAAAAGGATACGACAAATCTAAAGATGGCCCTCTCCCATTAATTATTTGGGCCTACCCACGAGAATTCAATTCAGCCGCAGATGCAGCTCAGGTAAGAGGAAGCAAGGATCGCTTTACGGCATTGAGTTGGGGCTCTCCTATTTATTATGTTACACAAGGGTACGCCGTATTGGATAATGCAGAAATGCCTATCGTTGCAACCAGTGCCGATAAAAAACCAAATGATGACTTTGTTGCTCAATTAAAATTAAATGCACAAGCTGCAATTAATGCCATTGCAGATATGGGTGTAGGGGATAGAAACAGAGTGGCAGTGGGCGGACATAGTTACGGAGCGTTTATGACGGCTAATTTGTTAGCGCATACGAATTTGTTTAAAGCAGGAATTGCGCGAAGTGGTGCTTATAACAGAACCCTTACCCCATTTGGCTTTCAGGCAGAAGACCGCACCTATTGGCAAGCACCTCAAATGTATTATGAAATGAGCCCATTTAGTTATGCTGATAAAATAAAAACACCCCTACTATTAATACATGGAGAAGCTGATGATAATACCGGCACTTTCCCTATTAATAGCGAGCGCTTGTTTGCTGCTATAAAGGGGAATGGAGGAACAGTTCGTTTTGTGTATTTACCTTATGAAGCACATGGATATCGTGGTAAGGAAAATATTTTACATACCTTATGGGAACAATATCAGTGGCTTGAAAAATATGTAAAGAACGCCAAGTAAATAAACATTTATATGCATACCTGGAAGATAAAACTATCGCTATTCTTAAACTACTTTGTTTTTGCTATTTTACTAAATAGCGTGGGTACCGTTATTTTACAGGTACAGAATAATTATGGAATTACACAGGGAGACGCGTCAGTACTTGAGGCTTTCAAAGACTTAAGTATTGCTATTGTTTCTTTTTTAATTTCCTCCTTTATAGTTCGCATTGGTTACAGAAACGCGATGCTTATTGCACTGGGTTTTATTACTTTGATTTCTTTATTAATGCCTAGTTTACATGGTTTTTGGGCAACAAAATTATTATTCGCTTCTGTAGGGGCTAGTTTTGCCTTAATCAAAATGAGTGTTTATAGCACTATTGGTATTGTAACAAAATCAGAAAAAGAGCATATTAGTTTGATGAGTTTTATCGAATCATTTTTTATGATTGGTATACTCACCGGCTACTTTATTTTCGGTTATTTTGTAGACGACACCAATACACAATCTACCAATTGGTTAAAAGTATATTACTTCTTAGGCGGTTTATCAGCTATTGCTTTTTTACTATTACTATCCTCACCACTTGATGAATCGGGATTGAAAACTGAAGCTAGCCATGGTATAGGCGAATTCACTGCTATGTTCAAACTTTTATCAAGCCCACTTGTGCTCGTATTTATCTGTTGTGCATTCTTTTATGTACTGATAGAGCAAAGTATCATGAGTTGGCTTCCAACTTTTAATAATAAGGTTTTATTGTTACCCGCCGCTTTAAGTATACAAATGGCTAGTATATTAGCTGGCTCAACGGCTTTGGGAAGATTTTTGGCGGGTATTCTTTTACAAAGAATCAATTGGCTATTTGCGCTCATCGGATGTTTACTGGCTGCTGCTGCGCTCGTATTATTGGCTATACCATTGGCAGATAATGCAGGCGGCAAAATTGTTACGGGCTGGGGTGATGCGCCTATTGCGGCATTTATATTTCCACTAATTGGATTACTATTAGCGCCTATTTATCCGGCTATAAACTCGGTAATCTTAAGTACATTACCCGCAAAGAAACACGGATTAATGTCGGGGTTAATCATTGTATTTTCTGCCTTAGGTGGTACCACTGGGTCGATCATTACTGGTAATATATTTGAGCAATATGGCGGACAAGCAGCATTTTATTTTTCACTAGTACCCATTACCATTTTAATTATCAGTTTATTTTTCTTTAAAAAATTACAATTGAAAGTAGCTTAGTTATGCAATTATATATTGAACAACTTTCTCCACTTTATGAAGATGTTCAGCTAAGTGGTATTTTTAGTGATTCAAAATTTTTTGTTGACAGTACACCAAATTCTGATACCAGTTTTATTTTATCGGCATATGCCACCGAAAAAAAAATACCTAATTTTAGCTTACTTGAATTCGTAAAAAAATACTTTCATTTTCCTGCTGAGCACCCAAGTAATTATGAATCTGCGAATAAGCCTATAGATCAACATATACAAGATTTATGGGATGAATTAACGCGGCAGCCTACTACAGCCACTGGAACTTTAATTCAGCTTCCCTATCCTTATATTGTTCCGGGTGGGCGATTTCGGGAAATTTATTATTGGGACAGTTATTTCACCATGCTTGGTTTACAACAAAGTGGCAGGGTAGATTTAATCGAACAAATGGTGAAAAATTTTGCTGCTTTAATTGATCAATTTGGGTTTATACCCAATGGCAATAGAACTTACTATTTAGGCAGATCTCAACCTCCTTTTTTCGCTTTAATGGTTGCTGTATTAATGGATAGCCAGGGTGCTGAAATACTTAACAGCTATTTGCCCCAATTAGAAAAAGAATACGCTTTTTGGATGGAGGGTGCCGATAAATTAAATGCAGAAAATACATCGCATAGAAGAGTCGTAAGATTATTCAATGGTACGGTTTTAAATAGATATTGGGATGATAAAGATGGACCTCGGCCAGAGGCATATATAGAAGATGTACATGTTGCTTCCCTATCAACTCAACATGAGTCTAGCATGTATAAACATATTCGAGCCGCAGCAGAATCAGGTTGGGATTTTAGTAGCAGATGGTTTGCAGAACCCGATAAAATGGAAACAATTGAAACAACGGATATTATTCCAGTAGATTTAAACTGTTTACTCTACTATTTGGAAGTGAGTATATCTATGGGCCATTTTAATAGTGGAGATATAACACGCGGAAAAATAATGCAGCAAAAAGCAGAAAAAAGGAAAGCGGCTATTCGATACTTTTTTTGGAACGAAGAAGAAGGATTTTTCTTTGATTATAATTGGCAGCAAAGAAAGTGTACAAACGCTAAAACATTAGCAGGTGTATTTCCTTTATTTTTTCATGTTTGTACAGTTGATGAGGCAACAGAAGTTGCAAAGTTTATTGAGCTACATTTCTTAAAACCAGGCGGTGTTGTAACTACAATGGAAACTACAATGCAACAATGGGATGCCCCAAATGGCTGGGCACCTTTACAATGGATTACTTATAAAGCCATGGAGCAGCACGGGTTTGAAGCCATTGCAGAAAAAATAAAACTCAACTGGATTACACTTAATAAAAAAGTATATGCTGAAACGGGTAAGATGATGGAGAAATATAATGTTGTAGATATTACTACCACAGCTGGCGGCGGTGAATATCCAAATCAAGATGGGTTTGGTTGGACTAACGGGATTTTTCTAGCATTAACTACCGTGATATAAGTAAAAAAATGCGTATAAATACGCTATGTGGGCAATATAGAGATGAGTAATTTTGGTTATGAATGTAGCTTACTCACCTATTAAACCCAATGTTATGGAAATCAGTAATGTTGATTTTACTAAACTGTACGAAAAACAAAATCAGTTTGAATCAAAACTAAATCAATTTGAAATAAATCAAATTCGCTTTGGGGACAAATTGGATGGATTTGAAAAAAGAATGGATCGATTTGAAGAAAAAATGGATCGTCAACATTCCGAAGTTTTGAAAAAATTTGATTATCAGAATACTCGATTTGATTTATTTCAACAACAGTTATTAGAATTAAAAGTAGAAGTGGAAGGTTCACTCAATACAAAACTCTCCGAAACAAAATTTGCCTTATCAAAATGGATGTTCGGTTATTTCGTTGCACTATCATTAATGATACTTGGGTTGGCATTTAAAACTAATGGTCATTAATCAGTAGCTTAAACTATTGACCAATGACCATTTACTTATTTAGTATCCCAACCCCCAGTCTCTTCCTTTCATAATGGCAGGTACACCCTCCGCAATCCACTTAGCTGGCTTATCTCCTTTCAACAAATAGTCGAAAAATTGCTGCTCGCGTATTTGAATATCTTTCCTATTCTTACGCTCTATTAAATTATGCGCTTCGTTATTATAATTTAACATCCATACTGGCTTGTTCAACCTACGCATGGCAGTAAACATTTCAATACCCTGGTACCAAGGCACTGCATCATCTGCATCATTAGCCATAACCACTAATGGCGTTTTAATTTTGGGTATGGAGAATAGCGCAGAATTTTCAATGTACAAATTCGGCTTCTCCCATAATGTTGCACCAATTCTACTCTGTGTTTTTTCGTATTGAAACTGACGGTTTAACCCTGTTCCCCAACGAATACCCCCATAAGCGCTCGTCATGTTAGCAACGGGCGCTCCTGCCCAAGCTGCTGCATATAAATTTGTTTTGGTGATAAGGTATACAATTTGATAGCCACCCCAGCTTTGTCCTTGCAATCCAATTTTGGTACTATCTACAAAGCCTTTTGCAACTACTGCTCTCGTACCACTTAATATATAATCATAAGCACCCTTACCCGGATACCCTGTTTTATACCAAATATCAGGAACAAATACTATATAGCCCCTACTCACAAAGAATGATATGTTTAAGCGAGATGGCGTTGGCGAAGGTGCTTGGTAGGCATGTAATGTATTGTTATTTCTTTCATAGAAATATACAATCATCGGATACTTTTTCTTTGGATCAAAGTCTTCCGGCTTATACAAAATACCCTCTGTTTCTTTTCCTGTATACGCTTTCCAAGTAAACAACTCAGCAGTTCCCCAATTATAGTTTGTTTGTTGAGCATTAGGCTGAAACAAAGAATTAGCATTTACATCGAAACTATTAGCCACTTTAATATCAGCAGATTTTTGATAAGTTTCAGTACTAAAACTTAAGGTAGCCGCATCTTTAGCCTTTACCGCATTTGCCACACGAACTGGATAAGTAAGTTTTGTATTCGCAGCAATATCAAATGAACTACCAAGGGTATAATACTTTAATCCGCTCCCTTTATCGGTATTATTAAAAACAGATAGTAATAATTGTTGATTAGGTTTTAGCGAACGCTCTTCCCGATCCAAAATAATATTCCTGAAAGTGAGTTTATTAGTTCTTCCAAATCCATTGGTGATATTCACAGATGCTTTAACACCATTTGGATCTAGTTTCCAAATATCATAATAGTCATACACATAAACCGACTCGTCATTTTCCATCCAACCCATTATGCCATAAGGGTTAGGGTCATCTGGCACATCATTTTCTTCATCATATAATGCTACCTTAACGTCTTTGGCTAAAGCATTAATTTTCCCTGTATACGCATTATAAGCGCTATAGCTTTTTGTTTTATCATTATATAGTAATAAATAATTGCCTGTTGTAGAAGGAATCATATTTCCTTTAAAATCTCCTACAATTAGTTTTTTTGTGCCATTTATAGGATTGATCGCATACACATCATTGAAGCTAAACCCTTGCCATTGCGTAGCAATACGTTTGCCTTCATCTGAACCTGCATAGAAATAATCACCATCTCCATCTTTTGTTTGCATCACATTTCTATA
>JBDKJW010000056.1:0-12202 GCA_039796395.1 Bacteroidota bacterium | reverse complement strand
AAATATTGCCGAGCACCATTACGCATAGCTACACCAGGATGTACGTGCCCGCAAAAATAGTATTGCTCATTCTCAATAATCTCCATTGGGTCATGTACAAAACTAAACGGACCAACCCCATGTATGCCTTCTACAATATCAATAACAGCGCTATCATACCAAGCATCTTTTAAAATATCATGATTACCCCTTACTAAAGTAATCGGTACATGATTAATATCAGTTCTCCATTTTAAAAAAAGATCCAATTCTTTATTCGCAGTACTATGAAAAAAATCTCCTATCACAAATATTTGTGTTGGCTTAAACTGATTGTATTGATCAAAAAAACGTTGTAAATCTTCTTTATATACATTTTGTGGAACAGCAACGCCACTTTTTCTAAAATGGCCAGTTTTGCCAAAGTGCGTATCAGACACAATTAATGTTTTTTGCTCTTCCCAAAAAATAACCCTAGCCGATGAAAGCCATAAGTGCTGCTCTTTAACAATATGTAATACGGGTGCTTGCATGAGCGGCAAAGATAATTGCCAACTTATAAATTAGCTAACTGCTGTTGCATTTTTTGAATACGGTCTTCTAATTTTTCTGATGATAAGTTATTCCTATTTAAACCATCTACTATAATAGGGAAGGAGAGGGGTGTTAATTGCTGGGGAAATTGAATAATAATCTTACTATTAGCAATACGCTGTAAAGCCTGTCGAAGTCTTACCTCTTCCATTTGCTGTAATAATACCTCATTATATGCCTGCCTTAATAAAATATTATTAGGATCATATTCTTCAAAAACCTTGAATAGTAAGGAGGCAGAAGATTGTAAATGTCTTGCTTTCTTTTGCTCACCCGGAAATCCTTGGAATATCAACCCACCGATAACCGCAATATCTCTAAACTTTCGTTTAGCCATTTCACTTTTATTGATACTTCGTTGAATATCTGTCAATAAATTTTCTTCACTAAATAATTCATATACATTGGCATCATCTACAGGAATAGGTTGATCACTTAATAATTCAAATCCATAATCATTCATTGAAATAGAAAAACTAATGGGCGTAATTTGCGCAATTCTATATGCAAGTATGGCACTTAAGGCTTCATGAACTTGCCTGCCTTCAAAAGGATAAACCAATAAATGATAATTGTCTTTCTCTACAATCTGCTCAATCAATAATTCATTCGGTTGTGGAATATGTGATAATTGTTGTTGTACTTGAAATAATGACTCTAAGCTCTGTAATTCATACCCTGCTTCATTTGTTAGTGCCTTGCTAAAAGTATTACGCAGCACTTCACCTAAATTAGCCGTTAAACTCATTCTTCCACCCATCCAAGAAGGAACAATCGATTTTTTTGCGGTAGATTTTTTCACCAATACACTCATATCTTTTATCATCACTAATTCTAAATTTCTTCCAGCGAGTGTAAAAACATCTCCGGGGTCGAGCCGGCTAATAAAATATTCCTCTATCACTCCTACATAGCCACCACTCATAAATTTTACTTTGAGCATAGCATCACTTACTATTGTACCAATATGCATGCGATGCCGCATAGCAATTTTTCTACTCTTTATTTTATATACCCCATCTTCAATCTCTATTTTTTTATACTCATCATATTGCGCCAATGCATTACCTCCGCTTACAACATGATGCAACATTTCTTGCCATTCTTGCTCTTGCATATCTGCAAAGCAATAAGTGTTTTTTACTTGCTGCCATAGTTCTACCGGCTTAAAACCATCTCCAACCGCTAGTGTGCACATGAACTGTAATAGCACATCATAACAAAGTAATATAGGATCTTTGCTTTCAATATTTTTTTGCGCTATGGCATCTTTTAAAGCAGCGGCTTCTACAATTTCTAAGCTATGTGTAGGTAAGAAATATATTTTGCTTACCTCACCAGGCCTATGTCCACTCCTGCCTGCTCTTTGTAAAAAGCGAGCTACCCCTTTGGGTGAACCTACTTGAATAACGGTATCAACGGGACGAAAATCAACGCCCAAATCCAAGCTGGCAGTACATACTACAGCTTTTAGTTTTTCGGTGTGCAGTGCATCTTCTACCCACAGTCTTAATGCTTGTTCAATACTGCCATGATGTAATGCAATGGCGCCTGCCAATTGCGGAGCAATAGTGAGCAAGGTTTGGTACCACGTTTCGCTCATGCCTCTTGTATTGATAAAAATCAAGCTTGTTTTGCTTTGTTCAATAATCGGCACGAGCATATGCGCCAGCTTAATACCTAAATGCCCTGCCCAAGGATATTTTTCAATTTCTTCAGGAATGATTGTATATACTTCAATCGGTTTATCTATAATTGCTTTTATGATTCTTCCTTCTTGCTGAAGTGGATATAATAAAACATCTTTTGCTTCCTCTAAGTTACCGATGGTGGCGCTGATACCCCAGATTTGGATGATAGACCGGAGACCGGAGACCGGAGTAGATAGATAGTTGTTTGATTGAAGATTGAAGATTGAAGATTGAGTGATATGTGACAAGGCTAACTCCACTTGTACGCCGCGCTTCCCACCCATGAGTTCATGCCATTCATCTACTGCAATTATTTTGAGTGTTTCAAAAATTGCTGCATGATTTTTTTGTGTGAGAAGCAAGTGTAAACTTTCAGGTGTAATGATTAAAATTTCAGGAGTTTGTTTCTTCTGTTTTTGTCTATCCGAAATACTGGTATCACCATTTCTTATGCCCACTTTCCATTGCATACCTAATGCAGTAATTACTTCTTCCATGGCCCTGCCAATATCTTTGGCTAGTGCTCGTAATGGGGTTATCCATAAGAGTTGTAATCCATTTTTAGATGCCGCTTTATAAGTGGTAGGGTGCGCTTCAATAAACTGCATGAGTGCGCCTAAAAAAACGGAGTATGTTTTACCACAACCCGTTGGGGCATTTACCAATCCACTTTCGCCGTTAATAATTGCTTGCCATGCTTCTTCTTGGAAAGCAAAAGGGTGCATCTTGTTTTCTGCTAACCAATTGGTAATAGTGGTATGTCCGAAGTGAGCACTCATTTTCCGTATACTATCAATAGTTTTTTCAAGTCTTCAATTGTATTTATATCTGCCACCGTTTTATCTTTTCGCCATCTTAAGATACGTGGGAAGCGAAGTGCAACACCGCTTTTATGACGATTAGATGCTGCAATGCCTTCAAAGGCAATTTCAAAAACGAGTTCGGGTTTAACTGTTCGTACAGGACCAAATTTTTCTACAGCATTCTTTTTTACAAAATCATCTACTTGTATAAATTCTTTATCCGTTAAACCAGAATAGGCTTTGGTAAAAGAAACAAGTTTATCACCATCTTTTACGGCAAAAGTATAATCGGTATATAAATTACTTCTTCTACCATGTCCTTTTTGTGCATAGATCATCACTGCATCGATCGTAAGAGGGTCTATTTTCCATTTCCACCAGTCGCCTGTTTTTCTGCCTATTTGGTAAGTAGAATTTTTTCTTTTTAACATTAAGCCCTCTGCAAGCATGCTGCGTGATTCACTACGAATAGCAACGAGTTCATCCCAAGTATTTACTTGCACTGGTTTTGAAAGAAGTAATTGTGTTGGTAAGTTAGCTTGATGCACTACTTTCGTAAGTAGTTCAACTCTTTTTTCCAATGGCCAATTTCTTATGTCTTCATATTGCCATTCTAATAGATCATAAGCGAAAAAAGCAATCGGTACTTCGTCTAATTGTTTTTTAGAAATATTTTTTCTTCCAATTCTTGTTTGTAAAACTGCGAAGGGTAGGGGCTTCCCATCTTTGGCTGGAATGATTTCGCCGTCTATTACAACTCCATCTGGTAGTATATTTTTAAGCGCTGCGTATTCTGGAAATTTGTCTGTTATAAGCTCTTCTCCTCTACTCCAAACATATATTTCACCATTTCTTTTAATTATTTGTCCGCGTATACCATCCCATTTCCACTCGGCCTGCCATTCATGAATATCTCCGAGTGTATGGGGTGCTTCTTCTAAAGCATGTGATAGGTAAAATGGATAAGGCTTTGAAAAATCTTGTTGCTGTAGGTTATTGCTTAATAAGTCTTCAAATAAAGTAGTAGATGGATCCCATTTACCACTAATGCGCAAAGCAATTACAGAAGGATCTAATTGTACAGACACTGCTAATGCATTCACCATCATTTTTTGGGAGATGCCAATTCTAAAGCCACCGGTAATTAATTTATTAAATGCAAAGAGCTCGTCTTTATGTAGTTGATGCCATTGATCAACCACAAAATTTCTTTTTACATCTTCTTGTTCTTTCTCTAATTTTTGTAGTTGCTCTATATAAAAACTAAGACTATTATTACTTTGGCTATGATCATTGCCAGGTAATAGTAATGCAATGGTTTCTGCTAAGTCGCCCACAGTATGGTAGCATTCCGCTAAAAGCCAATCGGGTAAGCCTGTTTCAGCCCCGCACCATGTTTGCAATAGCGTTGAACTTACCATACGTCGCGGCCTTCGGCCGCTGAATAGCGCAATCACCCATACCCTATCGGGCATGGGCGCTTGTGTAAAATAATTACCTAATGCAAATAATTTATCATTGGTTTTAGTACTGCTATCGAGCTCACTAATTAAAGTGGAAAAAAGTTGTAATCCCGATTTACTCATGGCATATCCTCCTTCTCTATTTCTTCTTCCCCATATGCCGTTTTTACTTCGGCCGCTTCTATGCCTTTTTCATTTAAGTATCTGCTTAATACCGATTGAAAGCCATGCGTAACAAATACTTTTTCTGCACCTGTTGCGTCTATAGCAGATAATAATCCATTCCAATCGGCATGGTCGCTCAATACAAAACCAGCATCTGCATTATTTCTTCGCTTATTGCCGCGTACTTGCATCCATCCACTGCAAACACCTACTGCATATGGGTTGAAGCGCTTTAGCCAAGGGGTGCCATCTGCTCCAGGCGGAGCAATTACTACGGCATTCTTTAATTCGGTCTTTGTAGTTTCGGTGGTAACTCTTTTTACTTTCGGTAAATCGATACCTGCTGCAAGCAGTGTTTGATGCGTATTCCAAATAGCACCATGTACCCAAATAGTATCGGTAACTGCTTCAATGGCTTTTAGTATACGTTGTGCCTTCCCCAAACTATAAGCAATAAGTACACTTGATAAATTTTGCTGTTGATTGCGCAAAATCCAATTCCCTATTTGCTCAAAAATAGTAGCCTGCTGCTCCCATTGATAAATGGGTAATCCAAAAGTAGATTCTGTAATAAATGTATGACAAGGTACAGGTTCAAACGCATGACTAATACCGTCGTCAATTGTTTTATAATCACCACTCACCACCCAAACTTCTCCCTTATGTTCAACCCTAATTTGAGAAGAACCAATAATATGTCCGGCAGGATGCAAGCTAATATTTACCCCGTTTCTTTGAACCACTTCATTCCAGGCAACAGCATCATATTGGTTATTGCCTAAACGTAATTGCAATATAGGCTTTGTTAAATGATGGCATAAATAAACAGATGAACCATATCGCGCATGATCACTATGGGCATGGGTAATAACCGCATAGGGAACGGGCTTCCAAGGGTCGATATAAAAATCACCAACACGGCAATATAAACCCTTGTCTGTAAACTCAATTAATTGCATTCTACAAGTTACAATTATGCAGGCTGCTTTGTTTTATTATTTCTGCACCGATCACTGCAATACTTAATATCATTCCAATTTTTTTCCCATTTCTTTCGCCAGCTAAATGGTTGACCACAAGTAATACAAATTTTCTGCGGTAGAAAAGATTTGTTGCCCTTATAGCCGGGTTTCATTATTGGATAGTTTTAATTTGCCCATCTACTTTTTTTACAAAGTATAATTTTTTATTTTCTAGATAATCGGGTAAAGATGATTCTTTTTTAGCGCGAACTGGTTGAAAATCAAATTCATTAAACAGCTTCAAATCCTTATCCGATAAATGATTGATGGTATTATTACCATAGCGAACCAATAATTTGCCAAAGCGGTACATGGCTTCAAAAGCTTTGAAAACCATATCACTCGGCCGGCCGGCATAAATAGCTCGATAATTGTTGGTAATGGATTGTGCCGTTTTATCGGTACGTTGGTAATTATATGGGGTTGTATAAATAATTTCAGCGTCTTTTCCAATATCTTTAATAGCATCCCAGGTAGGAGAGCCGATAATGATTGCTTTGTATTTTTTATTATTGCCTATGGCCTTGGTTAAGTTCATGCCAAATACTTCATTGAGTGTGCCACAAACAACAATATTTTGTTTATTACTATCTAGTTGCGTTAACACCTGTTCAATAGTAAAAGAATCTGGAAGAGAAACTGTTTTTATTTTTAAAGGTATTTTGTACGTTTTTTTATTTAGCTCACTCATAATTCCGGCAATCATATCTTCGGTGCTTCCCGCCCTACGGAAATAAACAATTTGTTCTGTAGGATATATACGCCCTAAATAAGTATAAATCGCTTCTATATGTGTTCTTAAAGTAGGATTTACCAAGGCAAAAAAAGGATTTGCACTAATGCCGCCATCATTGGGATATGTCATCGATATCAGTGGTATCTTTTTCTGTAAAGCAAAGTCGGCTATATCTTTTATTTCATTTCTATTATTAAAAGCTGCAATAACTAATGAGGCGTCTTGTACTTCTTCCTTATCTAAAATAACCTCCATAGGTTCGGTTATACTTTTTGTATCAAAGAAATATATGTCTAACGGTTGATATTCTTTATTTAAAGAGTCAACGGCTAACATGATCCCATTATAAAAATCTAACCCGGGTAAAATAGTACGTGGTAAATTAGCATTACCTAATTTATAAGTAGTACCGTCGAAAGCAGAATCAAGATAAACAGGTGCAAATACAAGTACTTTTAATTTTTTTGTTTGCGCTTGTAATTCACTCGATACAAAGAGTGTACATAAAAAAATAAAAATTAATTTTTTATACATATGCATAGTTATTCCCACTCAATAGTGGCGGGAGGTTTACTACTAATATCATACACCACTCTATTAATGCCGCGTACATTATTAATAATTTCATTTGATACATCTGCTAAAAATTCATAAGGTAAGTGCGCCCAATCGGCCGTCATGCCATCTACTGAAGTTACTGCTCTTAATGCAACGGTAAATTCATAAGTGCGTTCATCACCCATCACCCCCACACTTTTTACAGGCAATAAAATTGTGCCAGCTTGCCAAACTTTATCATATAAGCCTGTTTTTTTAAGTGCATTTATATAAATAGCATCAGCTCTTTGTAGTAAATCTACTTTTTCTGCATTCACTTCTCCCAAAATACGAATAGCTAAACCAGGGCCAGGGAAGGGGTGGCGATTAATTAGATCTGCCGGAATGCCTAGTGCTAATCCTACTTTCCGCACTTCATCTTTAAATAAAAAACGCAACGGCTCTACCAAAGATAGATGCATGGTATCGGGTAAGCCTCCCACATTATGATGCGACTTAATGGTTTGAGAAGGGCCATGAACACTAACACTCTCAATCACATCTGGGTAAATTGTACCCTGACCTAAAAAAGAAATATTATCAAGCTTAGCCGCTTCTTCTTGAAATACATCAATAAATAGTTTACCAATAGCTTTTCTTTTTGCTTCTGGGTCTGTTTTGTCTTTTAGTTCACCATAGAAACGGTGTTTTGCATCAATACCTTTTATATTTAGGTTAAGTGATTTGTATATATCCAACACTTGCTCAAACTCATCTTTGCGCAATACACCATTGTCTACAAAAATGCCATGTAAGCGATCTCCAATGGCTTTTGATACAAGTGTTGCAGCAACCGTGCTATCTACGCCGCCACTAAGCGCCATAATCACGTGCTTGTTGCCAATGGTTGCTTTTAATTGTGCCACTGTTTCCTCAATAAAAGAATTAGGGGTAAAATCTCCAGCACAGTTGCATATGTTGGTCAAGAAATTTGAAATGATTTTCTTGCCCTCGGTTGAATGAAATACTTCAGGATGAAACTGTAAACCATAAAGGGGGTTGCCAGTATCTCCATTTCGTTTGAATGCAGCCACGGGTATGCTTTCCGTTGTAGCCAAAATAGAAAAGTTATCGGGTAAAGATTTGATAGAATCACTATGACTCATCCAAACTTGTGAAGTAGGCGGCACCCCAGCAAATAGGATATCATTTTCTTTTATCGTTAATTGCGCTCTGCCATATTCTCTTTTATTAGACTTATCTACCCAGCCGCCAAATAATTTAGCAGTAAGTTGAGCGCCATAACAAACGCCTAAAACAGGAACTTTTTGAATAAAATCAAATACAGGTACTTCGGGGGCTTTCTCTTCATTTACACTAAATGGAGATCCACTCAAAATAATGCCTTTCAAGTTTTGATCGATCTCAACACCCTTATGATAAGGAATTATTTCACAATAAACATTTGCCTCCCTAACCGCTCTGGCTATTAATTGTGTGTATTGGCTCCCAAAATCAAGTATCAATATTTTTTGATTCATGCCAGCAAAGGTAAATCTTTTTGAACCGATTTAAGGCTTACTAGGTTAATGAAAACTAACAATAAACATATATAGGAATTTATTATCTTTCCAATTGAAAACAATTTTGTATAAAACAAACAAATGGGCAAGTTATTCAAGATCCTATTGGTGGAGGATGAAATTAAGTTAGCTAAAATTGTTCAAGAAGAATTGATTCGGGTTGGATACCAGGTAGATTTGGCGATGGATGGAAATCAGGCTTCTGAATACTTTAATAACAATGATTATGCATTAGGAATTTTAGATATTAATCTACCTTATAAAAGTGGGTTGGTACTCTGCAAAGAAATTAGAGCCTCAAATAAAAAGATTCCCTTACTCATGCTTACAGCTATGGGCGAAATTCGAGATAAAATTGAAGCTTTTGAAATAGGCGCAGATGATTACTTAGTAAAACCTTTTCATTTCGATGAACTATTCGCAAGGATTAAAGTATTGATTAAAAGAACCGACCAAGTACAAATCGAAGAAAAAATTGAAGTAGAAGATTTAACCATTGATTTTAGAACAAAGGCCGTGATTAGAAACGGTATTACGATAAACTTAACCGCTAAAGAGTTTACACTTTTGGTATTATTAGCAAAAAATAGAGATCGTGTAATTTCCAAACAAGAAATTTTAGAAAAAGTGTGGGACTTAAGTTTTGATACAGGTACAAACACAATTGAAGTGTATATAAGTTTTCTTCGAAATAAAATTGATAAACCCTTCAGCAAAAAGCTGATACATACCAAGCCTGGGTTTGGCTATTTTATCAAATGAAGTCGATGAACATAAAGCTGCGCTTTGCGCTTTTGTTCACCAGTTTCGTGGCGATAATACTTGTGATTTCATGTGCGGTAATTTATCTTTTGTACGGAAGTTATCGCGAGGAAGATTATTTTAATCGGATATTTATTGAAGGATCCGAAGTGTTTTCCATTTTTCAAGAAATCAAAGGAGATAAAGAAACATTGTCTTCTAAGCTTATACAAGAAGTGCATGATAAAACATTAGTTAATGAAAAACTTTTTATTATAGATACATCGGGCAAAGTGGTTTTTAAAATGCCCGATTCCCTTCAACTTGTTATTCCTTCAATCGCTAAATCTGTATTCGCCAATAATAATAATGTATACAGATATACAGATCCAGATGATGTACAGCATGTTATTATTTATTTTCCTGATAAGCATGCATATGTTTATACATCTGGCTTTGATAGGGTAGGACTAAGAAAATTACGAACACTTCGCTTAATACTTGGCGCTGTATTTGGCGGTGCCCTTTTTCTTACAGCCATTATTTCTTTTTTGTTTGTTAATGAGGCTATTAAACCTTTGGTACAACTTAGTTTGCAAATGAAAAAAACTACAGAACAAAACCTGGCAGATCGAATTGAAGTGCCGGCCTCAAGGGATGAAATTAGCGAAATTGCTAAAAACTTTAATGCAATGCTTGAACGATTAGGTAGGGCATTTAGTTTTCAAAAAAGTTTTGTACATCATGCTTCTCATGAGTTAAGAACTCCTTTAGCAATTATGCTTTCGCAAACAGAATCAGCCTTAAATAAAGAACTTGATAGTGAAGCATATAAACAAATTCTAGCCTCGCTTCGAGAAGATCAACAACAAATGATTGAATTAACAAATTCCTTATTACTGATTTCACAATATGAAAAACTTGATTTTCAGGAAGATTGGCCTATACTAAGAATAGATGAGTTACTGTATGATGTAATAGAAATTGCGAAAAAGAATATGCCTGATATTCATCTTAGTATCGAATTCGAAACAATCCCGGAATATGATACATGGTTATCTATAAAAGGGAGTGATTCATTATTAAGGGCCGCTTTCATGAACTTATTAAAGAATGCGTATAAGTATTCAATAAATCGAACTGCTAAAATTGTTTTATCTCCAGGGAATACACAATTGGTTATTCATATAGATAATGAGGGAGATCAAGTAAGCGCCTTGGAGGCTGAAAAATTAATGATACCTTTTTTTAGAGGGGCAAATGCACATGGTAAAAAAGGATTTGGACTTGGCTTATCCATTATTCATCGAATTATAACCATCCATGGTGGGGAAATTCTTTATAAAACCCAAACTGAAAATATGAATAGGTTCACTATTACAATACCAACACAAGGTTAATAAAGTAGTGGCATAAAAAAAGCCAGCATTGCTGGCTTCGAAATATGATAAAGTTTAGCTACAACTAGGCTGCTGCAGTTTTCTTAGAAAGCTTACTCTTTAAATTAGCGGCTTTGTTCTTATGGATAATGCCACGCTTAGCTAATTTATCGATCATAGAAACAACGTTTGGTAGTGCATCATCGTATGCCTTGGCATCGGTTCCGGCCTTTAAATCGCGGATTGCATTACGGGTAGTTTTACCATAATAGCGGTTACGATCGCGGCGTTTTGCTGCTTGTCTTACGTCTTTCTTTGTAGCTGAATGATTTGCCATTGTCTATTTTTTCAGGACGGCAAAGGTAATGAACAACATTGAATTACTCAAATTTATCCCAAAAAAATTATCTAACTGCCCTTGTTTATCGTATTTAAGTATGAAAACAACTGAAATCAGTTGCTTTTTAACCTTTATTTTTTGCCTTCAAAGCACGATATTTGCGCACACGCTGGCCAAAAACAGTATAATCTTGCGATAATGAAGGATTTTTCATACATCACTAACTCCCATCCGGCTTTTATAGAGAACCTTTACCAGGAATTTGTAAAAAACCCTGAGTCAGTAGATCCGGACCTAAAAAAATTTTTTGAAGGATTTGATTTCGCCGTTAGTAACGGCTCAGTAAATGGTGCTGTTAATGCAACAACCCCAGGCGCTAGCGTAGATTGGATGAAAGAGATCAAAGTATACCGGTTGATCTTAGGATATCGAAATAAGGGGCATTTATTGGCTAAAACAAATCCTATCCGTCAGCGGAAAGACAGGGGGGCAAATCTTGATTTGTCGTTTTTTGGTCTGGGTGAAGCCGACATGAATACCGTTTATCAAGCGGGTAATTTAATTGGCATTGGTGCCGCTACACTCAAACAAATTCTCACACATTTAGAAAATACTTATGCCAACCATGTTGGTATTGAGTTCAAATATATTAGCGACCAGAAAAAAGTAGATTGGCTAACTGGCGAGATGGAGAAGAAATTTGCTACGCCATTGCCAATAGAAAAAAAGAAAAGGGTTCTGGAGAAATTGAATCAAGGTGTAATGTTCGAGAAATTTCTTCACACCAAATATATCGGACAAAAACGCTTCTCATTAGAGGGTGGTGAAACAACAATCGCAGCATTAGATGCAATCATCAATACGGCCGCTAATCATGCTGTGGAAGAAGTCGTTATTGGGATGGCACACCGCGGCAGACTGAATGTGTTAGCCAATATAATGGGTAAAACATATGAGCAAATCTTTAGCGAGTTTGAAGGAACGGCTACCATGGATCAAACGATGGGTAGTGGTGATGTGAAGTATCATATGGGCTACGGAAGTGAAGTACAAACCCTCGATCAAAAATCCATTCATTTAAAACTCATGCCTAACCCTTCTCATTTAGAAGCGGTAGACCCAGTAGTTGTTGGTTTTGCCAGAGCAAAGGCAGATGTTTTATACAATAG
>JBDKJW010000055.1:0-12277 GCA_039796395.1 Bacteroidota bacterium | reverse complement strand
ATTTAGGGAGGGTACCAATACTTTTTCTACGATAAGATTATCAAAATCGGCACCACCTAAGAAGTTATGGCCTTCATGATCAATCACTTTCATATCACCATCTTTAATTTTAATTAATGCAACATCAAAAGTTCCACCGCCAAAATCATATACTAGCCACTGGCCATTGGGTAATTGCTCATTTGAAAGATTATTTGCGAAAGCTAAGCTTGCAGCAATGGGCTCTTGCAATAAAATCACTTCTTTAAAGCCAGCTAACAAACCAGCCTCTTTGGTTGAATTGGCTTGAATTAGGTCGAATGATGCGGGAATAGTAATTATAGCTGCATCCAATTTTTCATGATCACCTACAAACCTTTTAAGTGTTTTTAATACTTCTGCAGAGAGCTCTACCGGTGTTTTTATTAAATTTAAATTTGGCACTTTCACACTCTCTGTTGTACCCATCTTTCTTTTAAAATTTGCAAAAACATTTGCAGCATCCCCATCGAAATATGATTTTGCGTTTGTTCCAACAATTACTTTATCATTACTATAGTAAACAACAGATGGGATTGTAAATTTATTGGGCTCTTGCGGATTTTGAAAAATTTCCACTTCCCCACTTATAAATTTTGCTATAGCAGAATTTGTTGTGCCTAAGTCAATTCCGAAATTAATCATCTTATTCATTGGATTTATTTTTATTGGATTTTACAATTACAATGCCTTTTTGTATAATAATTTGCGATCTGCCGATATAGAGATAGATAATTGGTTTTATTACTTCTATAATAACCAATTCTGTGTATTCCCCACCTATGATTGTGGCCTCACAATCGGTGCGTGATTCATCAAACCTCTCACCTAAAGGGTCTTGTACATGCAAACCCTCATTTTCGCGTAGTATACCCGATTTAAAGTAATCCTTTATTTTAGCGGTATTTCTGGAAATAGAGTTTGCTACATTTAGCGAAAACAGTTTTTTTTCAATTTCAAAAACTTGATTCAGAACAAATATGTAATGTGTGTATGATGTTGGTAAGTTCATTTTAATATGGTTTCTTTTTTTTGCGCCCTTTATTTTTTTTGATGCTGTTGGCGTCTTTAACTTTTGAATATGTTGTGTAAGTCTTATTTTGATATTTTACCATGTTTTCTAAACGTGAATCCAGATAAGGTTGCTTTTTTTCTTTTGTGTCATAGTTTACAGCTATCCCAATAACTAATAACCAAGCATACCAGAAGTTATGGGTTAAACTTGAGAAGAAATTTGTAAATAAACTGCCCATTTCATCGGATTGACAACCAGATCCATATCCACGGTTTTCTACATAAGTTGTAGTTGTTTCAGAAGTTGTTTCTTTATGGAAGTATTGCTGTTTTCGCTTTAACGAATAATATTCCAGACTGCATTTTTGTTTTTCCCGTCCAGTTAGTTGTATTGAATATGCAATTGTAATAACCTTGAATGCAGGCTTGTAATAACTCATAGGCAGCTGGTTAATAAGGCAAGTTAGTTGAGTGAGTGCTGCAGCTATTTTATTTCTTCCATTTTGAAAATAGCTAGGCAAGGTGTTTAAGGAAGAATAGTTTACGCGCTGAACAATTAATTCAATAATATGATGTACACGTATTTCGGTTAAGTCGCTCCAGTTTGCTATTAGTGAGTCTTTTGTAGACTTAACTTCACTTTCAATGTTAAGTAATTCAATAAAGGTTTTTTTATAACAATCATCGAGTGTTTTTTCGTCAAATGGCCATTTGGGTATAAGCAACGCTTTTAAATGTCCAACTTTTTTTTGTTTAAATACCTCGCAAAAGACTTTTGAGTATTGGTATGCAAAGAACGGACTAAGAAACGCTATAAACGTAGCGGCAGTATAGATGCTCTCTGATTGATAATAATGGAAAAAATCAGTATCTCCAGTTGTTAAAAATTTTTTTAAGCGCCTATTTTTTTGAATAATTAGATGGAATTCCTTTTTTACATCATTATCTAATTCATCTATTATGCGTATACAATCGGATAGTGTAAGTTCAATATTTGATAAACAAACTGATTTAGTATCGCTAAGTTCAATATCTGCAAAAAGTATTTTTTTATATCGTCTTATAGCCGCATAATTGGCATCTTGTATCTGAGAGGGATACATGCCAAGTAAGTCAAACGGATTTATATATTGCTGCATATCGGCGATTATATGTTGATAGTGTGCAAAAAATTTAATGCTGGTTTGCATTAAAATCGCCAAGTAAATAATTGAAGAATTAGGTTTTTTTTTGACCGTACGCCCCCATCATTTTACCACCGTTGAGTTATCTCTCTCGGTTGGTACCCACTGAAGGGTTCTTGATGATGATGTAAAACTGATGAAAACATTTGAATTGTCCAAATTTTTTTTACTGCCTAATGGTTTTTAAGAAACTAATATAAATTAGGGCCAATTTTTAGCTTTTATTTTAAAAACATTCGGCAATGAGTAAGTTTGTCTTTCCAATTTATAGTTAAAAACCTTTGGTGATGATTTCGAGGAGGTGGTTATTGATCAGACTAATTTTACGCCCCTGATTTTTTAAAATTTTTTCTTGTTCAAAAAAATTGATGATCCTTACAACTGTTTCTTCAGTTGTTTCTGCATAGCTAGCAATATCTTTCTTACTCATTGTAATTTCAGATTTACTATCGGCTCCTTTATATTTTTCGTGCAGAATAAGTAGGATTAAGGCAACCCGTTCTTTAGCTGATTTATGAGAAAGTGAGGATATAAGATTGACCCATACATTAAACTCAAAACTCAAGATTTCAATTAAATTAAAACTCAAAATTTGCGAACGTTTTACAATATCAATAAAACATTTTCCATCAAATACTTGAAGCTCACAATCTTCTATTGCTGTGGCACTAACAGGATGCCTTTCTCCACTTAATAGTGGGCGAAACCCAAAATACTCTCCAGGCGTATAAATGTAAACAATCCGAGAATCGCCAGTTTCTGTAAGTTGTTCTATTTTTACCTTTCCCTTTGTTACACAATAAACTGCAAACGGTAAACTACCCTCTTTATAGATAACTGTTTTTTTTTCAGCAGATATTTGTTCCGTTATTGTACTCAATTCATCAAGAAATTCACCATGTACATTTCTCAATAATAAATTACTCCTGAAGTGATATTTGGTAATGCTGAAAGCCATATTATTTTTTAATGGTTGATCATCATCAACTATTATTTGCAAAATAATTCATTTTTTGCAGTCCTGTTTATTCGCATAAAATGAATTTTCAAATATAGCTTGCATTTAATAAGTTATATCATTCATTCTTTGCTTAAACGGAGCAATGTGCAATTCTATGAATGAGCCAAAGGCCATACCTATCTAATCCAATCTCCAGTTCATAACGTTTGTAACAAGGGAAGCATAGGGGGCGCATCCAAAAAGCTGCGCCCTCCTATTATTCGATTGTACAGACTCAAAATTAACAGCGATTTTGAATGCATAATCTGCATGTCAAATAAATATGTAAGTCATACAAAGCTCGAAGCTTTTGTGTAAAAATTGATAAAATGGATGGATCTGAAATTAGGGGGAGTGATCATGAAGGCTTTCCTTTTTTGTGGGATGAAATAAAAATCCCAATTCAATATGGAAGTAATTATAATAAGGCCTTCACCATTATTGAAGAAGTGGGTAGAAAAACATCACAGGAACTTGTTGTAAAGTCTAATGCGGTTTGGGAGCAATTGCAAACTAAATTTCGCGTAGAAGATGTTCATGTAGAGCCTATCGTAAATATGATTGCCCATGATGCATATGTTGAGTTCACATTGAGGTATATTGTTGAACATGAACGAATAAAACGAACAAAAGTTAAGCTCTTTGCTAAAATTTTAAAAGAAATTATAAATACAAATGGAGAAATAAGATTTGCTTCCACTGTATTCAGCATAAAAAAACCTTTCTGGTAAACATTACCTAGTTATATTTCACTTTCTAAAAACTGCTAATGCCTGAATTTCACTAGCTTCGCGCCCATGGGTCAGAAAAAATTGGAACGGTTTGAAGCGATCAGGCAATTCCCTAATGTATTAGAATATCCTGATCAAATGAAGGGTAAATGGGGAGCTTTCTTTCATAATGATCAGCCCCTAACACTTGAGCTAGCCTGTGGTAAGGGAGAATATGCAGTTGGGCTCGGACGTATGTTCCCCCAAAGAAATTTTATAGGCATCGATGTAAAAGGCAATCGTATTTGGCGGGGTGCTAAAACAGCGCTTGATGAACAACGAAATAATATTGCTTTCGTTCGCTCACATATTGATAAAGTAACCAACTATTTTGCACCTAATGAAGTAGCAGAAATTTGGATCACTTTCCCCGACCCACAATTGCGGGGTTCTCGGGCCAAAAAGCGACTTACACATCCTCGCTTCTTGCGCCTATACCAACAGTTTTTACAACCTGGTGGTATAATTCATCTCAAAACAGATAGCCCTGATTTATATCAATTCACGCGAGCGGTGATCAACTTATTTGAACTAGAATTGTTATTTGCTTCAGATAATTTGTATGGGGAACAAACTATCAAACCTGAATGGTTGATTAAAACACATTACGAAGGCTTGGATATTGCCAATAGTAATCGCATACATTTATTATCTTTTCTACTAAATAAAGAACTTCCTTTGGAAAAAGATAGTATCTTAAAAAATATGTTCAGTGAGCAAGAACCTAGTTGAAGGCGTTGATTTTTATTTTGATGATAATGGCTATATGGTACTTACCGAAAAATACCATTTAGATAAGGGGCATTGTTGTGGCTATGGTTGTAGGCATTGCCCGTATGAATATGAATCGGTACCCGAGCCGAGGAGGTCGGAGCTTTTAGAAAAGAAGGTGATAGGTAATAGGTAACAGATTGAATTTGCCTAGGCGAACCAGATTGTAGATTCCAGATTGAAGATTAAATTAATTTATGGCCCTCAAAAAAACAAAAGACTTTACCGATAAGTTGAACCAAGTACTCCCTAGCGGTGCGCGGGATGCTTCTTTTTTTGAGCAGGTATATGATGTGGTTCGATTGATACCCAAAGGCAGGGTTACTTCTTATGGCGCAATTGCTTTTTTCTTGGGTACAAAAATGAGCGCTCGTATGGTAGGCTGGGCCATGAATGCTGCGCATGGTATGAAGGATGTTCCAGCACATAGAGTAGTAAACAGACATGGCATGCTATCTGGCAAAATGCATTTTGCCACACCTACTAAAATGGAAGAGCTGCTCAAAAAAGAAAAGATAAAAGTGGAGGATGATCAAATAGTTGATTTTGATAAAAAGTTCTGGGATCCAGCTAAAGAATTATCCTAATGTATATTTGCGTCCATGAGTAAAAAACCTTCTCTTCATACGATTCTTTCCCCTCGATTATTAGATATTTATGATGTAGCTAACAGCATAGTTGTAATTATTGATGTATTTAGAGCTACATCCACTATTGCTACAGCCTTATACAATGGTGCAGCACGAATTATACCGGTAGATACCGTTGATAAATGCATAACGCTTGGTAAAAAAACTGGAGGAATAACAGCCGGAGAGCGTGATGGGAAAGTAATTGAGGGACTTGCACATGGTAATTCCCCTGCTGAATACCCTCGCGCATTTATTGAAGGGAAAACATTGGTGCTTACCACTACTAATGGTACCAAGCTACTACATATGGCTTTGCAAAATGGCGCATCAGATATCATTACGGGCTCATTCCCCAATTTAGATGCTGTTTGTAAGTATTTAATTGAACAAGATAAAAATGTGTTTCTAGGCTGCTCTGCCTGGAAGGATCGGTTTAATTTAGAAGATGCATTATTTGCGGGTGCTGTAATTGAACAGGTAAAAAATTATTTTACTATCCACTGTGATAGTAGCTTAATGGCTGAAGAAATGTACAGGCTTCATAAAGATGATATGAAGGCTTTTATTAGAAAAACTACGCACTGGCATAGGCTAGCACAATATGGCCTGGAAAAAGATCTAGAATACTGCGTAACCACCAATCTGGCCAATATACTACCTATTTATAAGAATGGCGACCTCATTGTTCAACAAACTATGCAGGATTAACAAAAATTTCATCCTCCTTTTTTGCATTTCATTTTATAAATCGGCCTTCTTTTCTTTACTTTTGCAAATTGCGCTGTGCTGAAAAAAAATCTATGGCCTTACCTTATCTTATTAAGCATATTTATAATAACGGAACGGAAGAAGTAATTCGACGCGGAAAGAAAATTCACGCATTAGGAAATGTGGAATTGATTGAGTACGACGACTTAATCGGGAATATTATTTTTCGCGTAAAAGACGATGGGTATGCTACTTTCTATAAAGTACATATCAATCAATTTAAAGACGCTAAAACACTATCACTCCGTTGTAGCTGCCCGTATAATCTTTCAGAAGTATGTAGGCATAAAGCAGGCGCACTATTTCATCTGCAAGACATGCTCGATAGGAATATGTTGGGGGAAAGAGAAACAGTGTATGATCAAAAACATACGGCTGTTAAAATAAAGCAATTGGATATAAAATTGCTTAGGATATTGGCTTCAGAAAACAGTTTTACTGATGCGGAAACTTTCATCACAAAAGAAAAAGCCATCATACATGAAGCAAAAAACGAAAGAGTAAAAGCCTCTGTTGAAATTGCTGCAGAAAGCTATCAGGTTGTAATTCAAAAGAATGAAGAACGCAACTTCGATACAAGCTGTACTTGTAAATCGGAAACAACACATCCTTTATGCGTACATAAAACCATTGTTTTACTCCAATTGTTGAAACAACATGGAGCTAACTATTTTGATAGTATTAGGAACTGGGATAAAGAAAAAAATAAGTTGCTTTCTTTATATGGTTATTCCCTTGAAGATGATTTAAGCGGCAAATTTGAATTTACTTATACAGATGGCAAGCCTTTTTTAAGATTATTGGATACTTCTATTAAACGTGTTACTATAACACCGGGTACAGAACTTCGTCCAAAACCTATTGTTCAAGCCGCTATTATGGCAACTGAAGTAGCGGAAGTATCAGAAAGTACGAGTTATAAATTAGGTGTTGTTGTAGTTGATAATCAAGCACAATATCCTTATGCTCAATTCGAATTAGTACAAGGCGAAGCTGATGATGCACTAACAAAATTTGTTTCTAAAACAGCTAAGCTCGACCTATCCAAATTTATTAATACGGATCCTTTATCAGAAGATGATAAAATGTTGGTACAACAATTACGTAAATTATTACCTGGCGAAGTAAGCAGGTACCTAAATCGTAATTCCCCATTTAGTGGTATATGGGAGAATATTATTCAGCAACATAATGATGAGTTACCGGAAGAAACGCGCCATCTTATCAACGAATATCTACACCCAAAATATAAAAAACTATTTAACGAGCTTACTGAATCGCCTTTTGTATTTTATTTGCCAACCGGTAAAAGCTTTACTACGGCTAATTTGCAACAGGCTACTTTAATGGAGCGGGCCATTAGTCCAGAGTTTGAAATCAGCTATCAACAAAATCAATATACGGTAGATTGTAGGGTTAAATTGCCTTTGGCAGATGTAAACATTGCCGATAATGAATCTGCATCTCCTTTTTTCTTCCAGTATCATCAACAATTTTTTATTTGGAAAAAACCGGAAGATATTTTATTGATCGAAAAATTTATGCCTGCAGGTAAAATGGTTATTCCTGCGGAAAATTGGCCTGAACAATTGCAATTGTTTATACTACCATTATCAAAAGAGTATAATGTACATTTTGCGAATGTAAAGAAGGAAGAAATTCGGGATGCAAGGCCTGACATAAAAGTAATTCTAAAAGAAAAAGGAGAATACCTTCTCTTCCAACCTGTATTTACTTACAAAGGCCATGATATTATGGCGCACGATAAGGAAAAAATATTCCTACCGCAGGCAGATAAGTTATTAGTTATTTATAGAAATATGCAGGCAGAACAAGAGTTGTTGAGTCGCATTGAGGCGCTGCACTCTGGTTTTGTAAAGCCAGCTGAATCGAATTTATTGGCATTAAAGGGTAAAGAAGTATTGCGAAATAATTGGTTCTTCTTATTTATAGATGCCGTGAAGGAGATGAACATCCCTGTGTTTGGCTTCGAAGCGCTTAAAAATTTCCGTTTTAATACGGCCAAGCCTTCTACTAAAATATTTATTAGTAGTAATACAGATTGGTTTGATGCAAAAGTAGAAATTCAATTTGGCGAACAGAAAGTTACTGTTGATGATGTTAAAAAAGCCTTGGCCAATAAGCAACAGTTCGTGCAATTAACAGATGGCACACTGGGGATTCTTCCAGAAGAATGGATAAAAAAATATTCATTGCTGTTTAGAGTGGGTGATGGAAAGGCCGGCAATATTAAATTAAGTAAATATCATTTTAGTGTAATTGAAGAACTCTATTTACAGCGCGATGAGGAAGAGCTTTATTTTCAGTTAGAAGAAAAGTATGAGCGACTTAAAGATAATCATGCTATAAAGCCTATACCAGCGCCCCCACATTTAAAGTCGGTTCTAAGACCTTATCAAGAGAGTGGTTTCCAGTGGTTAAACTATTTACGTGAAGTACAGTGGGGTGGTATCTTAGCTGATGACATGGGGTTGGGTAAAACTATTCAGGCATTAAGCTTTTTGCATCACTTAAAGAAGGAGCAAGGCACATTAAAAGCATTGGTTGTTTGTCCGACAACACTCATGTACAACTGGCAGAATGAAATAAAAAAATTCACACCCGAATTAAGTTATTATATACACCATGGAGGAACACGAGAAAAAGATGGTATTGCGGCAACGAATATTGATATCATCATTACAACCTATGGCACTTTACGAAGTGATATTCGTCAGTTTGTAGAAGTGGCTTTTGATTATGTAGTACTTGATGAAAGTCAGGCAATTAAAAATCCTGGCAGTAAAGTTACCAAAGCAGCTTCTTTGTTAAAAGCAACTAGCCGCTTATGTTTAAGTGGTACGCCTTTGCAGAATAACACATTCGATATATTTGCGCAGATGAATTTTCTTAACCCAGGTATGCTGGGCAGTATGGAATTTTTCAAACAGGAATTTTCTATACCGATTGATAAATTTGGCGAAAAAGAACAGAAAGACCATTTGCGTAAGCTTTTATACCCGTTCATTTTGCGAAGAACTAAAGAGCAAGTAGCAAAAGATTTACCGGAAAAGCAAGAAATGGTTTTGTTCTGCGAAATGGGGGAAGAGCAGCGTAAAATTTATGATGCCTATAGAAATGATTACCGCGATAAGATTTTAGGTGTAGTAGAAAACCAAGGTATTCAAAAATCACAGCTAACGATTTTGCAGGGCTTGATGAAATTGCGACAAATATGTGATAGCCCTGCAATTGTAAAAGAAGAAGAACAATACCCCAATGTTTCCGTTAAGTTAGAAGAAATAGGCAGAGAAATTACAGAGAATATTAGCAACCATAAAGCACTTGTTTTCTCTCAGTTCTTAGGTATGTTGGCATTGATCAAGGAGAAGATGAAAGAGTTGGGTGTTGATTATGAATATTTTGATGGAAGCAGCACCGTAAATGAAAGAGAGAGGGCTATACAGCGTTTCCAGAACGATGATAATTGCAGGGTATTTTTAATTTCATTAAAAGCGGGTGGTGTTGGTTTGAATTTAACTGCAGCTGATTATGTATATATAGTAGATCCTTGGTGGAACCCGGCTGTAGAGCAGCAAGCCATTGATCGTACGCATCGAATTGGACAAACAAAAAATATTTTTGCCTACAGAATGATTTGTACTGATACAGTTGAAGATAAAATTCTAAAACTACAGGAGCGCAAAAGAAACTTAGCAAGAGAAGTAATTACAGATGATGAAGGTTTTGTGAAGAGCCTTACTAAGGAGGATGTAGAGTATTTATTTAGTTAATTTGTTAGAAGAATAATATATAGGTAGATATTAGCGCAGAGGTAAGGAGCGACCAACATAAAATATTCACTAAGGAAACAAAGTAAACTTTAAAAGCACTAGTATTCTTTTTGCCCTATAAACCTTGGTATGCTACAGCGAAATAAATAAGTTGAAAAAGTAACAAAGGAATAGTGTATAAAAGGAAAGTGCTAAATTTATTGATCATTACTTGCAAAGGGATTAAGAGAGTCATTACTAAATTGAAGAATGCTGTTAGAAATAGATTCGCTACTAAGTGTTCAGCATAATTATAGCCCGATTTTCTGTAAAAAATAAAGAATACAAAAGCCGAAAATGGAATGGAGGCGAATAGTATTAGTTTTATATTTTTTTCTATAAAATTATTTATGCGAATAGATTTTTTTGCTAACTCAATTTTTTGAGGTGTTGCTTTTTGGGCAATCATTTCTTTTTCAGTTGCGGCCTCTGATTTTAGTTTGCCACTATACGGTTTAAAATAAATATTAACAATTACGGAGATGCCTGCTACAATCAATAAAAGTGTGAAAGGGTTAAAATACTTCTTTCGCTTTCCTTCTGTTATATATTCTCTGAGTACTTTGCCAGGATGAAGAGTCAGTTCTTTTATCAAATGAAAAACCCCTTTATCTGCATGTGTAAATGCATGTACTAACTCATGCCCAAAGTGTTGCATGTTAAAGCGATGGGTATTGGTTTTTTGTCCACAGGAAGCACAAAATGATTGATTAGGTTGAAGCGGATTGTTACAATTTAAACAGTTACTATGCATGTATTAAATTTTGCTTAATGAAAATAGGTAAAATCTTCTAAAATGGCCTCTCCCTATTGCTTTTAGCCATTCACCGATTATTCACGAAGCGTTTCCGATTATCATAATAGCTTGCCGCTTGAATGATTTTGATCAGTGTAGTGAATATGGATTGATAATTTTATTGATACTAAAGTTTATGAAAAAGTTATTTCTACTGTTTTTTTACATACTGGGTTTTTTATATGTGCAGGCGCAAAATACAGGCACGTTAAAAGGTAAATTAATTGATTCTGTAGGTAAACAAATTTTGAAAGATGCATCTATAACTATTTTGGATGCTAAAGATTCAACCCTTGAAGTATTTGGTTTAACGAAGCAAGATGGTAGCTTTAGTATAGAAAATATCTCTTTTGGTGAGATGATTGTACAAATCAAATTTGCGGGTTATGAAACGTATGCGAAGAAAGTAAATTTCTCAAAAGCAAATACTAGAATTGATTTGGGTGCTGTTTATTTAAAACAAGCTGCTAATGATTTAGGTAATGTAACAGTTACGCAATCTCCCATGACGATTAAGAAAGATACTGTTGAATTTAATGCATCGAGTTTTAAAACAAAGCCCAATGCTGTGATGGAAGATTTGTTAAAGAAATTGCCAGGGGTGCAAGTTGATAAAGACGGAACGGTGAAGGCACAAGGTGAACAAGTTCAACGAGTTCTAGTAGATGGAAAACGTTTTTTTGGTGATGATCCTAAATTGGCTACTAAGAATCTTCCTCCAGATATGATTGATAAGATTCAGGTTTTTGATGCCTTAAGTGATCAAAGCGCTTTTACAGGATTTGATGATGGGAATAGAGTAAAAACAATTAACATAACTACTAAGAAAGATAAGCGTAAAGGCTATTTTGGAAGAGCTACAGTTGGTGCGGGTGCATCTACAACGGAGGGTGTATATGATAATAGTGTAAACATGAGCCATTTTAATGGAGATATGCAATTAACTTTTATCGGACAAGCAAATAATGTTAACAAGCAAAATTTTAGTGTACAAGATATTTTAGGCTCATTAGGTGGAGGTAATTTTGGTGGCGGTGGTGGTGGTAGGGGCAATATAGCTATTGGTGGAGGCGCTGCAGCGGGTTTATTAGGTACAGGAAGTGGCGGAGGCGACCCCTTCAAATGGATAATATCCGGAGCAAACATGTACGCGACTACCACCGGCGTGACGAACATAGGTATTGGCACCACCCTCCCTAGTGGCCAGCTTGATCTTGCGGATGTCTACGCTGCAGGCGGAAGAAACCTCGAGGTGGGCGATGACACCTTCTTCACTGACATTGATGTTACCCACACCCTCGGCCTTTACAGTCAAGCAGATGGCACACAGGGTGCGCTTCGATTTGGAAGTGGTGGTCCCACGCTCCATGGGGTGAATGCGAACCTGGGCATTGGCACGACTACTCCTCAGTCGAGACTCCATGTGGCAGGGGCGATGCAGGTGGCAGTGTTGCAGGTGGCGACGTCGTCGGGTGGGTACGAATTGGCGGC
>JBDKJW010000054.1:0-12372 GCA_039796395.1 Bacteroidota bacterium | reverse complement strand
CCTTACCTTCGCGGAAATAGATTTGTACAACACATGACGATTAGTTATAACTGGCTTTCAACCTATCTTCCTACCACAATAGCTCCGGCTCAATTATCGAAAATCCTTACTGCCATTGGGTTAGAGGTAGAAAGTATGGAAGCGTACGAAAAAGTGAAAGGAAATTTACAAGGCATTGTAATAGGTGAAGTACTTACCTGCGAACAGCACCCGAATGCAGATAAATTAAAAATTACCACCGTAAATATTGGTGCCACCGAACCATTAACCATTGTTTGTGGCGCAGCGAATGTGGCCGTGAACCAAAAAGTGGCAGTGGCAACCATTGGCACCACCATCTACCCTACTAGTGGTGAACCCATGACCATGAAAGCGGCTAAAATACGCGGACAAGAGAGCCAAGGTATGATTTGCGCAGAAGATGAATTAGGATTAGGTAATGGGCACGATGGTATACTGGTACTCCCTTATGAGTTAGTGCCCGGTACGCCTGCGGCTGATTATTTTAAACCCTATAGCGATTGGATTTATGAAATTGGATTAACACCCAACCGCATGGATGCAATGAGTCACTTAGGCGTAGCCCGCGATGTTTGCGCTTACCTTACGCATCACCAGAAAGAAGCAAAAGTTCAATCGCCTTTTACCAATGGATTTAAAAGCGATAAACCCGAAATACCTATAACTGTTACGATAGAAAATACAACAGCCTGCATGCGTTATGCAGGTGTTACAATGAATCATGTAAAAGTGGCTCCATCGCCCGAGTGGTTGGTGAATAAACTCACGGCTATTGGTTTACGGAGTATCAATAATATTGTAGATATCACCAATTTTATATTACACGAAACGGGGCAGCCCCTGCATGCATTTGATGCAGCCGCTATCACGGGTAATCAAGTGATCATAAAAACTTTACCCACGAACACCGAATTCATTACACTTGATGATAAAAAAAGGGCGTTACACGAAGAAGATCTTATGATTTGCAATGCTACTGATGGTATGTGTATAGCTGGGGTGTTTGGCGGTAGCAAGAGCGGCGTAAGTGAAACAACTACTTCCGTTTTTTTAGAGAGCGCCTGTTTTCATCCTACATGGATTCGTAAAACATCTTTACGACACGATTTAAGAACTGATGCCGCTACTCGTTTCGAAAAAGGAGTTGATATTTCTAACACCGTAAACGTACTCAAAAGAGCTGCCCTACTCATAAAAGAAATTGCAGGTGGTGAAATAGTGGGGGATATCATTGATGTATATCCTAACCCTAAACCCAAAACTTCGGTAACCATTAAATATCACTACTTAAAAAAACTGAGCGGCAAAAATTATCATCCCGATCAGGTAAAGAAAATCCTTACTGCGCTTGGCTTTGAAGTGGTGAAAGAGGGATTAGATGAATTAAGGGTTGATGTGCCATATAGCAAACCCGATATTAGTATACCCGCCGATTTAGTAGAAGAAATTTTACGGATTGATGGATTAGATAATGTAGATATTCCGCAAACGATTACGATTAGTCCGGCTACAGAACAATTGGGTATTACCGAAAATTTGAAAGAAAAAATGGCTGGGTTCCTAGTAGGAAGGGGCTTTTCAGAAATTATTACTAACTCAATTACGAATAGTAAGTATTTTGAGCAAGATGGGCTTGCCATCGTTAAAATGCTGAATAACTTGAGTGCAGAGTTAGATACCTTACGTCCTTCGATGTTAGAAAGCGGATTAGAAACCATTGCTTATAATATCAATCGAAAGAATAATAGTTTACAATTATTTGAGTTTGGCAAAACCTATCATCCACAAGAGGCAGGTTATAGAGAAGAAGAACATTGTACGTTATTTATTACAGGCAAAAAAAACGCACAAGGGTGGAGAACAAAAGCTTCGAATATAGATTTTTTCGACCTGAAAGGCATTGCTACAGCGCTTTTGCAATGGTGTGGGCTACCCAATATAGTTATCCAAGAAACAACGCAGTTGGGCTATTTTGAAGTGAAGGCGAATAAACAAAATCTTGGTTTTTTACAAGAAGTAAGTACTGCTAAATTAAGCAGTTTCGATATCAAACAACCCGTTTACCAATTAGATCTTAATTTCAATAACCTTGTGAAAGTGGTAAACACGCTGACTGTAAAGTATAAGGAGGTAAATAAATTTCCGGAGGTATCACGCGATTTGGCATTGGTAGTAGATCGAAATATTACGTATCAGCAGATTGAAAAAGTAGTACAGCAAGCGAAGCCAGGTAAGTTGCAGTCTATGCATTTATTCGATGTATTTGAAAGTGAGAAACTGGGCGGTAATAAAAAATCGATGGCCGTTAGCTTTATTTTTGCAGATGACACCAAAACCCTTACCGATAAAGAGATAGATGGAATGATGCAAAAATTGATTAGTGGGTTTGAAAAAGAAATACAGGCTGAAATAAGAAAATAAATTAGTTATCTTCAACCATGCTTGAACTCCATGCTGCCATCGATGAATTGCAACTAAAAATGCAGGAACTGCTAAATGCACATAAGCAATTGCGTAAGGAAAATGAACGCTTACAAAAAGAGCTTAGCCAAACATTACAGCAAGAAGCTACCCTGCAGGAGCAATTACAACAACTTGATCAAAAATTAGCTGCTGCACGTATTAGTAACAGTAATTGGACGGTACTCGAGAAACAAGCACTGCAAAAGAAGATCGATAATTATTTGAAAGAAATAGACAAGTGCATGGCACTATTACACGCATAATTATGAGTGACTTAATTCCTGTAAATATTGTAGTAGGCGACCGTACCTATCGTTTAAAAATTGAACCTGCCGATGAAGAAATGGTGCGCAAAACAGCTCAGCTCATCAATGAAAAAATTAGCGCCTTTAAACTACAGTTCGCCGGTAAGGATATGCAAGATTATATATCGATGGTACTCCTCTGGTTTGCCACCGAACAAAAACAGGGTGCCAACCCCGTAGAAGCACAAGAAGCCCTTCAAAAAATCAAAGAACTCGCCTTGATGGTGGAGAAAGGGTTGTAAAGTAGCTAAGCAATTTACCTATTACCTATCTCGTCTATCGTCTACGGTCTACAGTCTTTTTTCATTATCTTCGCAAAAACCGTCACTTATTAGCAAAAAATGAGATGTGTTACGGACAATAGGATTGTGAACTTTTTAAACCCTTGCCAAAGTCATGGATCAAACAATTATATCAATACTTGTGGGCGTTGTTGCGCTTATAATTGGAGTAGTAGCGGGTAAAATACTCTTCGCTAAAAACACCAAACAACAAGTAGAAGAAGCCAACTTACAGGCCCAAACAATTATTAAAGAGGCTGAATTAAGGGCCGAGACCATTAAGAAAGAAAAACAACTCGAAGCCAAAGAGCGCTTTGTACAGTTGAAGGCCGAGCACGACCGTGAAATGCTCGATAAGAATCGCAAAATGGGCGAAGCGGAAAATCGCATCAAACAGAAAGAAATTTCTATTAACCAAAAAGAAGCCGCAGCCGATAAACAAGTAAAAGAAAATGAAGCGATAAAGGAAAACCTAAATCGCCAAATTGAATTGGTAAACCAAAAACGTACGGAGCTAGAGAAACACCAGGAAGAGCATATTAGACGTTTAGAGAAAGTAGCCGGACTAAGCGCTGAAGATGCCAAACAACAGCTTATAGAAAGCCTTAAACAAGAAGCCCAAACACAGGCCCTTGCCCTTCAACAAGATATTATTGAAGACGCAAAACAAAAGGCCAATAAAGAAGCGCGTAAAATTGTTATTCAATCTATACAACGAACCGCTGCAGAACAAACCATCGAAAATACAGTTACTGTTTTCAACTTAGAAACAGATGAGATAAAAGGACAAATTATTGGTAGAGAAGGCCGAAATATTCGTGCCATAGAAGCCGCTACGGGTGTGGATTTGATCGTAGATGATACCCCCGAAGCCATTGTACTTTCTTCCTTCGACCCATTACGCAGAGAAATTGCTCGCCTCAGTTTACAGCGACTAGTAGCCGACGGACGAATTCACCCCGCTCGTATCGAAGAAGTGGTAGAAAAAACACGCCGACAACTAGAAGAACAAGTAATGGAAATTGGAGAGCGTACCGTTATTGAAATGGGTATTCATGGATTGCATAAAGAACTGGTTAGAATTGTAGGAAAAATGAGATTCCGTTCTTCCTACGGTCAAAACCTCCTTATGCATAGCCGCGAAACAGCCAATTTGTGTGGTATTATGGCAGCAGAATTAGGCATGAACCCCAAACTAGCCAAACGTGCCGGGTTACTCCATGATATTGGAAAAGTACCTGATGAAGAAACAGAATTGAGCCACGCCCTTTTAGGTGCAAAATTGGCTGAAAAATATGGTGAGAACCCGGCTGTGGTAAATGCCATTGGCGCTCACCACGATGAAATGGAAATGCTTTATGTGATATCTCCCATTGTACAGGCCTGCGATGCCATCAGCGGTGCTCGCCCAGGTGCTAGAAGGGAGATTATGCAGCAATACCTTCAGAGAATCAAAGACTTAGAGAATTTGGCACTCGCTTACCAAGGGGTAGAAAAAGCCTATGCAATTCAGGCAGGTAGAGAATTAAGGGTGATAGTTGAGGCAGAAAAAGTAACCGATACAGATAGCGATAAGCTCAGTTTTGAGATAGCCCAGAAAATTCAGACCGAAATGACCTATCCTGGTCAAATTAAAGTAACCGTTATACGTGAAAAAAGGGCTGTAAATGTAGCGAGGTAAAAAAAACCAAAAAGAGTAGTTCAATATTGGTTTTTTCCCTACCTTTGCCGTCCGCAAAAATTAAAGTTATGAACGCAGCAGTTCAGTTTGTACATGAGCAATTGACCGTTAAGAAGGAATATCCTAAATTCAAAGCAGGAGATAATATCACTGTGAATTATAAGATTATTGAGGGTGGTAAAGAGCGTATCCAAAGTTTCCGTGGAGATGTTATTAAACTTCAAGGAAATGGCGCTACTTCTTCTTTTACCGTACGTAAAATTTCAGATGGTGTAGGTGTAGAACGTTTGTTCCCCATCCTTTCACCCAATATCGAATCTATCGTTTTAAATAAAAGCGGTAAAGTACGTAGAGCCAAATTATTCTACTTACGCGAAAGAAGCGGTAAGAGTGCTCGTATTAAAGAAAAACGTTTCTAGTAGTTACCTAACTATAAGAAAAAGCGAAAACCCAAGGTTTTCGCTTTTTTATTGTATTTGCCCATTCATTATATTACCTTTACATAACTAAATAAGACATCATGGGTAATTTAGGTTTTCAAGAATTATTGATCATCGGGTTAGTAGTATTGGTTTTATTCGGCGGAAGAAAAATCCCCGAATTCATGCGCGGTATTGGTAAAGGTATTCGCGAGTTTAACGATGCCAAAAACAATGTAAAGAAAGAACTAGAAGATGGCATGAAAGAAAAAGATAGCAACGCTTAGTTGGGTCTAACAATTTATTGCTTTGTTTCGTTTTCAAACCATCACCGATTATCATACAGCATTACAGAACGGCCAAACCACCTGTGTGGAGGCCGTTCGTTTTTATATAGCTGCTATTGAGGAAAACAAACACCTCAATGCCTATATTGAAGTGTTTGCGGAAGAGGCGCTAGCAACAGCTACCGCTTTAGATGCTGCTCGCACCACAAAAGGCATCACAGATCCATTACATGGCGTAATCGTGGGGTTAAAAGATGTGATCTGTTATAAAGATCATTCCGTTTCAGCCGCTTCAAAAATATTACAGCCTTTTACTTCTATTTACAACGCAACCGCTACACAAAAATTAGTAGATGCAGGTGCCATTATCATTGGCAGGCAAAACTGCGATGAATTTGCGATGGGTAGCAGCAATGAAAATTCTGCTTATGGTCCGGTAAAAAATGCGCGCGATCTAACTAGGGTTCCTGGCGGCTCTTCGGGTGGATCTGCCGTAGCTGTACAAGCAGGTTTATGTATGGTTAGTTTGGGTTCCGATACGGGCGGATCTGTTCGTCAGCCCGCCGATTTTTGTGGTATCATTGGCTTAAAACCAAGCTATGGCAGAATTTCTCGATATGGATTAATTGCATATGCCTCTTCTTTTGATCAAATCGGGATCTTTGCCAATACTATTCCAGACGCAGCTCTTGTACTCGAAACCATCGCAGGTGAAGATGAGTATGATAGCACTGTTTCTGCAGATCCAGTCCCATCTTATACTTCCGCCTTAACCCTTTCTTCTTCAACTTACAAAATTGCTTATTTCCCCGAAGCCTTAAATCATCCGGCACTTGACCCTACTATTAAAAGAGAAATTACTAAGACCATCGAATTTTTAAAGGCACAAGGGCATTGTGTTGAACCTGTTACATTTAACCTATTAAACTATTTAGTACCTACTTATTATGTACTCACTACTGCTGAAGCTTCTAGTAATTTATCTCGGTTTGATGGGGTAAGATTCGGACATAGAACAAAAAAAACAGGGCTCGATTTAACCGATATGTACAAAGCCTCCCGTACTGAGGGTTTTGGAGAAGAAGTACAACGCAGAATTTTGTTAGGCACTTTTGTTTTGAGTGAAGGATTTTTTGATGCATACTTCACCAAAGCACAACAAGTTCGACAATTATTGAAACAACAAACAGCAGCTATCTTTGCTAATTTTGATTGTATTATCTCTCCTACTGTTCCATCGCCCGCTTTCAAATTAGGTGAAAAAACCAGCGACCCTATCGAAATGTTTTTAGCTGATATATTTACTGTATATCCAAACCTAGTAGGCATCCCAGCCATTTCCATACCCCTCTATACGCACGATAATGGCATGCCTTTTGGCTTACAAATAATGACGGCTGCTTTTGATGAAGTAAATTTGCTAAAGCTCTCGCAACTATTGATGGCTAAGCAACATGCAACCCTTTAAGATCATATTATTTCTACTACTCGTTGTAACATACACGCTTTTGCATGCGCAAAAAGATAGTACCAATAAAATTGGTTTCAACTCTTTATTTAAAAATAAATTTGATTCAACAAAACCTTACGCAACACAAATAAACCCTCGTGCCATTGCATTTGTTCAAGACTATATAAAAAAGCAAGGCAGGGAATTGGAACGGATGAAAAGTTGGGCTAAACCCTATTTTGATGTGTATGATAATATTCTCTCACTCTATGGTATTCCAACCGAAATGAAATACTTAAGCGTAATTGAAAGTCATTTACAATCGGGCTTAGTTTCTTGGGCAGGTGCTGTTGGTCCATGGCAAATCATGGACTTTGAAGCGAAGCGTTTGGGTTTACGCGTAGGTATCAACGATGAAAGAACCGATTATATAAAAAGCACACATGCCGCTGCAAAACTTATGCGTGAGTTATATAGCGAATTCAATGATTGGTTATTAGTAGTTGCAGCCTATAATGGCGGTGCAGGAAGGGTTCGGCAATCTATTCGAAAATCGGGTAGCAGAAATTTTTGGGATCTTCAATATAATTTGCCGGAAGAAACACGAAATCACGTTAAGAAATTTATTGCCACACATTATGTTTTTGAAGGTGGGGGTGGGTGGACTACCATGACGGCAGCGGAAACCAAATACCAGAAGGAAAATATGCCGCTACTTACAAAGCCAGTTTTATCAGCAGCAGAAGAAGCAAACACAACAACGATAGAAATTAGTGGCAGGTATCAATCATTGATTATTGCCAATGAACTGCTGATAGACATTAGTGAGTTCAATAAATGGAATCCTGGTTTTGATAAAAAACTAGCTGAAGGAAAAAAATATACCTTACGTATTCCTAAAGAAAAACTGGCTGTTTTTGAGGCAAAAAAAAACCAATTACTCGCAGCATCATTACGCGCATTATTAGAAGGTAGCACCCCCATTAAGTAAAGAACTTAGTTCACTACTTTATCGGCACAACAACTGCTGGCAAAGGCTTCTGGCTTGGCTTTGAAGGCAAAACCCATACCCAGTATATAGCCCATGGCTTCCCGCAATGCATCATTACTTTTAAACTGCGGATTGGTATTGATATCGGCATGTACTTCCATATCAACCTGATATTCAATAAACAAATTGCATAGCTCATATGCAATTTCAATACTCTTAGCTACTTCTACCAACATCCTTTCCTTGATATGGTATTTCTGTTTTGTTTTCTCATTGTGGATGTACATAAATCCACCATTGTGTTCTCTTAAGAAAACAATTACAGTAGCAAACTCTGTATCATCTCCCTTAACCTGGCTATCGGTGCCGATACAAACTTTTAAACGAGTACCCTGTTCGGTTTCCCTTTTGATGGCTTCTTCTACTGCATCTTTAATGGGAAGTGTAATGGGCTCGCCATTGAATTTTCTCCAACGCATATAATGAAGGTTTTTGTAAGTTACGTAGCAATTCACTGCCAAAAATCAAACCCCGGTCAACTTATTATTAACAGTTGGGGAAAGTCATAGACGATAGACCGTGGACCGTAGACCATAAGGTTACATGGTCAATGGTCTATTGTCCATCGTCTTTCTTCATACCTTCGCATGATGAAACTACTGCTACAATACCTTAAACCTTATAAATGGTTAGTGATGTTGGCACTATTATTGGCTGCCATCAATCAATCTTTCTCCATGCTCGATCCTTATTTCTTTGGAAAAATGCTCGATCAATACGGCATGCACCCCTTACAAACCGGCTATTTTAATGAAAGCAAGCAATTTGTGGCTACTGGGGTAAGAACCGAATCTGAATTTATTTGGGGTGTACTTGGCTTTTTAGGTATACTTATTAGTGTTGCCATGGTTTCTCGAATTGCAAAGGCTTTTCAAGACTACTTTAGCAATGTAGTTGTTCAAAAATTCGGCGCTAAAATTTTTACCGATGGCTTGAAACATTCTATGCAATTACCCTATCAAGAGTTTGAAGACCAGCGAAGCGGCGAAACGTTATCCATTTTATCGAAGGTAAGAACCGATACGGAAAGATTTATTATCTCCTTTATTAATGTATTATTTAGCATTTTAGTAGGTATCGTATTTATTTCTGTATACTCTTTCCGATTACATTGGTCGATCATGCCTATTTATGCAACAGGCATTGTACTATTATCATTACTCACCAATTTATTAAGTAAGAAAATAAAAATCATTCAAAAAGTAATTGTAAAAGAAACTACTTCATTAGCAGGAACTACTACAGAGAGCTTACGTAATATTGAATTGGTAAAAAGCTTAGGACTAACAGATCAAGAAATTTCTCGTTTAAATAAAAATACCTATAAAATTTTAGGGCTAGAATTACGCAAAGTAAAAAGTGTACGCTCACTCAGTTTTGTTCAAGGTACTTTTGTAAACTTTCTTCGCCAGATTATCATGTTTACCTTGCTATGGTTGGTTTTCAGTGGAAAGCTTACGGCTGGCGAAGTAATGACACTTACTTTTTATTCTTTCTTCATTTTTGGTCCACTCCAAGAAATAGGCAATATTATTCTTTCGTACAGAGAAGCAGAAGCATCGTTGAATAATTTTCACAACCTCATGCAAAAGCCTTCTGAACCAACGCCTATTGCGCCACATACAATTGGTAAAATTGCGGCGCTCACTTTTACTGATATTTCTTTTAAACACCAAACAGCAACTTTCAGCGCGCTAGATGGGATTAGCTTTGAGGTAACCAAAGGCGAAACAATTGCATTTGTTGGTCCGTCGGGTGCCGGAAAAAGTACATTGGTAAAACTACTAGCAGGTTTATATCGTGCTCAAAAAGGAAATATTAAATACAATGGCATAGATGCTACTGAAATTAATTTTGATGAATTAAGATCGCAGATAGGTTTTGTAACCCAAGACACGCAATTATTTGCGGGTACCATTCGCGAGAACTTATTATTTGTACACCCTTCAGCTACTGATAAAGACCTTCATGAAGCTTTACACAAAGCCAGTTGCGATAATTTATTAGTTAGGGCCGAAAAAGGTATTGATACCATGATCGGTGAAGGGGGATTAAAATTAAGCGGCGGCGAAAAACAACGCTTATCTATTGCACGCGCCTTAATTCGCCACCCACAACTACTCATATTTGATGAAGCTACTTCGGCCTTAGATAGTATTACAGAAGAAGAAATAACCAATACGATACGTGCCATTTCTGCTCAGAAAGAACAGATTACTGTAATGATCGCCCATAGATTGAGCACGATTATGCATGCGGATAGAATTTATGTATTAGAAAAGGGACAGGTTGCTGAAACCGGTAGCCATGCTAATTTATTAGCGGAGAAGGGGCTCTATTATGCCATGTGGCGCCAACAGATTGGGGAGCGGAAACAGTAAATCTGGAATCTACAATCTTCAATCAGGGAATTTATAAAATAAGCATCCAGATTGAAGATTGTAGACTGAAGATTCTCACTCCCTATCAAACTTCTTCTTAATATATTGAATTACCGACGGATCTTCTAGGCCTTCCATATCACTAAGTTCAAGCTCTAGGGCCTTGGTACTTAGCTGAATTTCTACTAATGAAATAAATAGTGATACGGCAAAGCTTAGTAAACTAAAAGCAAATATCCAATGCGCCATAATCATCCATTCTATATATATAAAATACATGCAAAGAATACTACTTAAGAAGGTAAGAACACCTAATGCCTGCATATTTTTTATCAGCTTTAACCTATAGCGTAAGTTCCGTATTTGTGCATGTACATTATCTTTCTGCTTATGTCCGTCATATTTATCATGCAAAGAGCGTACTCGGTTAGATAGTGCCAAGAAACGATTGGTATATGCCAACATGATTAAACTGATGGCTGGGAATAATAAGGCGGGGGTATTGATGCTAATATCCATTTTTAAAATTAAGCATAATTATATAGTACTTGCACATACCTGTTCTGAATACTCCGATAATAAAGTAAAACTACTAGTAAAGCAATGACAAGCGTATTTAAGAGAAATACTGAGGGATAAAAACTAAATACAAAAGCGCCAATAAGTGTTAGTCGGCTAAAATCAAGGTAAAATACCCATTTCTTTTGTTCGATCATCGCACCCGTACTGATGGAACTTAACAAAATGAAAATTGTACCTATAAGCAATTGCCATCCATTAAAATAGTGTTCAAATAATACAAAGAAAAAAAGTAGGATCAAGGTTAGCACCGTTTGCGTCCCAATGAATCTTCTAAGAAATAACGTTTGCTCCACTTGTTCTGTTCTGGGCAATAATTTCTTCTCCAACAAGGTTCGAATGCGTGGATCTATATTATCTGGTTTTCCAAAAACCACTTTCAGCTTCTGGCTTAAACTATCCACCTTTTTAAAAGCTACAGCCATTTCCAATAAAAAATGAAAATGCTGCCATAAAAAACTGTGGCTATTAAGTGGCTTTGTGAGTCCGTAAACTGGCTCTTCAGTTTCTTCCACGAATGTGCCGAATAGTTTATCCCAAATAATCAGTACATCTCCGTAATTTTTATCTAAATAAATTGTATTACTACTATGATGCACACGATGATGCGATGGTGTTACAAATACATATTCTATCCACCCCAATTTACCAATAAGCTGTGTATGCGTAAAGAAAGGATAAGCTCCATGTATTAATAACAACATAGTAATCATTTTTGGATCAAATCCTATGAAAGGAAGTATAGCCCAAAATAATCCACGTGCAACTGCCTGAAATACGGTAATACGTGCTGATACAGTATAATTATAATCATCGCTTTGGTGATGCACCACATGTGCACTCCAAAAAAGATTGACTTCATGCCCAAATCGATGATACCAATACCATAATAAATCAGTTAATAAAAACAATAACACCCAAGTAATCCATCCTGTTGAAAATTGAAACAAGGCAAACTGATCATGTACCCAAGTAAATACGTAAAAGAATGCGCCAGTGGTAAGCATATCCGCCAAACGCTCACCGATACCAACATTAATATTGGCTACCGCTTCATTAAAATGAAATAGTTCTTTTTTCCTTCTTTTTGATAATAGATACTCTATCAACATGAATAGCAAGAAGAAAGGTACAGCAAGGGCAATATAGTTCAGCTTCATGCTGCAAAACTAAGGGCAGATTATTATTCTACCAAAATAGTAGACTTTATATTATAATTTCCAGCTTACTGGCACATTGAGTTTTACACTAAAACTTCGTCCCATATTAAACACCCCCATGCTACCCGTAACATTATTGATACTGGTATATTTTAACCTACTTAAATGATTTTGGTAAGCTATATCCGCAATATTATTAACTGCAATATTCAATGAGAATAATGATTTTGCATGACTTTTAATCGCTGCCCCAACAACTATATTAAATAAGGTGAACCCGCTTGTTGGTGTTTC
>JBDKJW010000053.1:0-14011 GCA_039796395.1 Bacteroidota bacterium | reverse complement strand
GCCATTTTTTCTACAGCGTTTCATCTCCACCAATTCGGCATCTAATACTTCTAATACTTTTCGCGGTGCTTCATATATATCATTGGCTCTCCCTAAATAACAGCTATCGTGATAAGAAATTTTCTTTCCTTTAAAACTGCCGCCTTCTTTCATTTTAATTTTACCCTCATCAATTAATTGTTGTAATAAGGTAGTATGATGAATGACTTCATAATTACCCCCTAATTCTGGGTATTCATTTTTGAGTGTATTAAAACAATGCGGACAGGTAGTTACTATTTTCTTGATATTATAGCCATTTAAAATTTGAATATTTTGGTAGGCCATCATTTGGAATAAAAATTCATTACCAGCTCTACGTGCTGGGTCGCCCGTACATGCTTCTTCTTTACCTAATATGGCAAATTTTAATCCCACTTTATCAAGAATAGTTGCAAAAGCTTTGGTGATTTTTTGTGCGCGTTGATCAAAACTTCCTGCGCAACCCACCCAAAATAAAATATCAGGGGTTTCGCCATTCATCATCATCTCCGCCATTGTATTCACTTTCATACAGCAAATTTGCTCAAAAATACGTAGAAAAGCATAGAGGAATTAGCCTATTTTGCAGCTATGCAAATAGTGTTTATTGTTTGGTTAGGTTTTTTAGTGAGTTTTTTAGGTCAGCTTCCTTTAGGAAATATGAGTTTTACCAGTACCCAAATTGGGTTAGCCGAAGGGTTTAAAAAAGCTTGGCAATTTGCTATTGGCGTGGCTATTGTTGAGATGATTTATTTACGTTTTGCATTAACAGGTATGGACTGGGTGATACAGCATCGGCGCTGGTTTTTAGTATTAGGCTGGTTAACTGTTGTACTTTTCTTAGTGTTGGGCATAGTTTCATTTATGGCTGCCAGAAAACAGGCTGTAGAGAAAAAGCCAGTGCTGCTAAATAATAAACTCAACAGATTTTTGTTGGGCTTAACCATGAGCGCACTCAATCCCGTTCAAATACCATTTTGGTTTTTGTGGACTTCTACTTTAATTCAAACGAAGGCGTTGCCTATTAATAGTGTTGCCTATAACGCATTTACAGCGGGTGCTGGCGCTGGAACAATTGGAGGCCTTGCCTTATACATACATGGCGGCAATTGGCTAGTAGCAAAGCTTAAAGCCAGCAATAAAACCCTCAATAAAATCATGGGTATTATTTTTATCATTACAGCACTTATACAGTTGTGGCGAATGATCTATAAGCCCTTTGTTTAAGGGATATCGATAATCCACTCCAAATAATTATTCTTATCAATTATATTGAAAGCAGCATCGGGGTATGCTTTTGCAAATGCCAATGGCTTTTTTGCTTTGCCTTTCTGCCACTTACATTCGAGTGCCTGTAATTTCCCGTTATACAATTCTAGTAGATCAATTTCTTGTCCATCGTAAGTGCGCCAAAAAAAATATTGTGGATGATAACCTTTATAACTATTGTATTTCAAACGTTCACTCAGTAGATACTGCTCCCATAACTGTACTGCTCCCATAACTGACCAATATCATTTCTATTGGTGAGGGTACTAAAATTATTGATCAGTGCATTTCGAATACCATTATCAAAAAAATACCATTTCTTACTCTTTGTAAGTTCCTTGCGTAAATTATTACTGTACCCACTCAAAGGATAAATGATAAATACCTTGCTTAATAAATCAAGATACCTTTCAACGGTTCCTTTATTCAGTTGTAAACTCTTTGCTAATTCAACAGTGCTTACTAAACTACCTACTTGAAAAGCAAGTAATTGCAATAGTTTGTATAGTGTATCGGCACCTTTTACATTTTCGATAATCAGTAAATCTTTTAATAAATAACTAGTAATAAGCTGCTTTAAATAATTCTCTTTCTCTTGTGTTGTAGGTAAATGCCAAAGCTCTGGATATGATCCATAGATTAATCTTTGTTCTAAATTATTTGCAGTGTCTAGTTTGTTTTCAATTAATGCGAGTTCTGCTTGCGCAATAGGGTATAACTGGTATACAATATTTCTACCTACAAGTGGCTCGCCTGTTGCATATACTAAATCGAAACTACTACTGCCCGTAACAATAATGGTGATGCCTTTAACTGCATCAATCATTAATTTTAAAATCTTACCGATATCAGGTATTGCTTGCGCTTCATCTATGATGATGATTTTCTTGCCTACACAAAGCTGCTTATAATTTGCTACGGTTCTATTTTGCAATAATTCAGCCACATTTATATCCTCTCCAAATAACAATAACACATCATTCCAGCGCTCACCAACAATTTTTTCAATGATGGTGGTTTTGCCAGATCTGCGCGTGCCATATAACATGAGTACTTTTTGTACACCAAGCTTAGCCTCTACCTGTTCTTGTATTATTCTTGGGATATTCATAAAATGCCCATTTATTGTCAAAAATAGGCATTTTTTATTAATTAGGCTAGTTGAGTAGCCTAATTAATGTAAATTAGGACATTCGATTAGCCTAATTTACAGTTTTTATTTCTTCTATCGTCTATCGTCAATGGTCTATAGTCTATGACCTAACCCAAGCATCTCGATCATCGGGAGCAAATTTCCAAGGGGCAAAATTATTCTCGATATTACTAAATGTACCATTCCATTCTTGCGGTGCATTACTCTCTTCCATAATTAAAGAGCGGCGCAACTCTACAATAATATCTAGCGGAGAAATACTAACCGGACATTCCTCCACGCAGGCATTACAGGTTGTGCAAGCCCTTAATTCTTCTACCGAAATATAATCATGTAATAAAGATTTACCATCATCGGTAAAGGTTGTATGGATGTTGATGTTTTTTCCAACATCTTCTAATCGATCGCGAGTGGCCATCATTATTTTACGTGGACTTAATAATTTACCTGTGCTATTTGCCGGACAGGCAGCAGTGCATCTACCGCATTCTGTGCAACTATAAGCATCTAATAAATTCTTCCAACTTAAATCAAATACATCTTTCGCGCCAAAACGTGCTGGCGGCGCTGCATCTGTGGGGGCTAATTCAGGCTGCATAGCATATAGCACTTCGTTTTGTACAGCAGGCATATTCTTCATTTTGCCTGGTGCTTCTAAACGAGCGTAATAAGCATTCGGGAATGCCAACATAATATGCAAATGCTTAGAATAAGGTAAATAGTTCAAGAAGGCAAAAATGCCTGCAATATGCAACCACCAAGCAGTTCTTTCCAAACCAATTAATGTATTGGTAGAAAATCCTTCAAAAAAAGGTGTTAATAAAGAAGAAACAGCAAAATTACCCGTAACAAAGTAATGCTCAGTACCTCTTGCCTGCAATACCTGATCAATGGCATTCATTTTTAAAAACAAACCCATCAATATAATTTCAGTGATTAAAATATAGTTGGCGTCACTTCTTGGCCATCCGTTTAAATCCTTGCTGAGAAAGCGTTTTAACTTAAGTATATTTCTTCTCGATAAAAAAATAACACAAACCAGAAGTACGCCCGCAGCCAAAAATTCAAAACAGTTAATTAAGAAATTATAGAAACTGCCTAAATAGGGGGCAAATAATCGATGCGTACCCAATAAACCATCCAATACAATTTCTAAAACTTCAACATTTATAATGATGAAACCAACATAAATGATAAAATGCATCACCGCTACTAAGGGGTTATTAAACATCTTTTTTTGTCCGAGCGCAAGTAAGGCTAAATTTCGCCAACGGGTAGATGGATTATCGCTTAAGTCTTCCTCTTTTCCCAATAAAATATTTCTCCTAATTTCTCCCGCTTTTTTGGCGAATAACCAAACCGATACAGCGGTTAATAATAGAAAAGCAATTTGAGGCAAATAATGCATGGCAGAAAGTTATAGCTGCTAAGATAGCTATTTCATTTAATCTTGTTATTTTACGCTCAAATTGAAGGTTTGGAAAAAAGACAAATATTAAACGCAGCAGGCGCAGCCAGTAAACTAGAGAGAATGGTACTAGAATTGGCCGAGAACCTAAGTGGGAACGATGCAGATGTGATATTGATAGGTGTGCGCCATAGTGGAACAGTGATTGCAGAAAAAACGGGAGTCTTGCTTAGGAAATATATCAAAAACAGTATATTAGTAAGTGCTGTTTTACTTGATAAGGATCACCCAAAAGAAGTAGAACTAGCAGATAAGCTTTCTTTAAATGATGTAAATGTTGTGTTGATAGATGATGTAACCAATAGCGGCAGAACCTTATTATATGCCCTCAAACCGTTACTAAATTTTGCGCCAAGAAGTATACAAACTTTTGTATTAGTAGAAAGGATGCATAAACTATTTCCCATTAAACCCGATTATGTTGGCTTATCTGTAGCTACTACACCACAAGATCATATAAAAGTTGAAACAAATAATGGGGAAATTATTGGTGCGGTGGTTATTTAGTTGGGTGTGTCTTAAACATTATGCCTACTACCAATTTCAAAAATTAATTGTAAACTTGTTCATTCAAAAACTATACACATGGACGCTGCTATTTTAGAGAAAGTAAATATTTGGTTAAACGGAAACTACGACCCACAAACAAAAGCGGAAGTTTTAGGATTACAACAAAATAATACCGATGAATTGGCCGACTCATTCTATCGCAATCTTGAATTTGGAACTGGTGGCTTACGTGGATTAATGGGTGTAGGTACAAATAGGGTAAATAAATATACCATTGGTATGGCTACCCAAGGTTTTGCCAACTATTTAAAGAAAACTTATGGTAATACACCTGTGAAAGTAGTTGTTGGCCATGATAGCAGAAATAATAGTAGATTTTTTGCAGAAACTACGGCTAATGTTTTTGCAGCTAATGGCATCCAAGTATTTCTATTTGAAGCGCTACGTCCAACCCCTGAATTGAGTTTTGCGATTCGTAACCTGGGTTGTAATGCAGGTGTAGTATGTACCGCATCACATAATCCCAAAGAATACAATGGGTATAAAGCATATTGGAATGATGGCGGACAATTAGTGCCACCACATGATAAAAATGTAATTACAGAAGTAGAAGCGATTACAAGTGTTGATGAAGTAAAATGGAATGGAGGAGAAGTTAATATTACCCTATTGGGTAAAGATATGGATGAGGCATACTTAACCATGGTAAAGGGGTTGAGTGTTTACCCAGATGTGATTGAAAAACAGAAAGATCTTAAAATTGTATACACACCAATTCATGGTACAGGCATTACATTGGTACCTCAAGTGCTAGAAAAATTTGGTTTCAATAACGTTACCATCGTAGAAGAACAAGCTACACCCGATGGTAATTTCCCTACCGTTGGTTATCCTAACCCCGAAGAAAGTGAAACCATGAGTATTGGTTTAAGTAAAGCTAAAGCCTTGGATGCGGATATCTTGTTGGGAACAGATCCGGATGCAGATAGAGTAGGGATTGGTGTAAAAAATCATAAAGGCGAGTGGGTATTGATGAATGGTAATCAAACAGCTGTTTTAGCTTTTGCCTATATGATGGAGGCCAGAAAAGCAAAGGGTATTGCGCAGCCAAATGATATGGTAATTACAACTATTGTAACTACCGAAATGATTAATGAGGTAGCTAAACAAAATAAGGTTGGTTGCTACAATGTACTTACGGGCTTTAAATGGATCGCAGAAAAAATTAAAGAATTAGAAGGAAAGGAAAATTATGTAATTGGTGGTGAAGAAAGTTTTGGTTTAATGATTGGTGATCAGATTCGCGATAAAGATGCAATAAGCGCTGTAGCGTTAATGTGTGAAATGGCAGCTTATGAGAAAAATCAAGGTCGCACACTTTTTGATAAAATGATTGACCTCTACATGCAGTATGGTTTTTATTATGAAAACCTAATTAGCATAACTAAAAAGGGTATGAACGGACAAAAAGAAATAGCAGCCATGATGGAGGGCTATAGAACTGCGCCGCCAAAAGAAATTAATGGGGCAGCAGTTGTTACCTTGTTAGACTATCAATTACAAAAAGGAACCAATTTACAAACAGGTGAAACATGGACTATATCATTACCCAAAAGCAATGTGTTGCAATTTATTACAGCCGATGGAAGTAAAATTTCTGCACGTCCCTCTGGTACAGAACCTAAGATAAAATTTTATTTTAGTGTACATACACAGTTGGCTAATAAAGCTGCTTTTGATGCTACACAAGCTGAGCTAGAGAATAAAATTAACGGTATCATCAATAGTATGGGACTGAAATAGGGAAGGATAAATTTATGCATGCAAGAAGAAAATACGAAGATTTACATACACATAAGGGCATGCGCAAAAAGTTGGTAGAAGAATTGCGCAGCAAAGGAATTACAGATGAAGCTGTTTTAACAGCGATCAATAATGTGCCTAGGCATTATTTTCTAGATACGGCATTCGAAACTATTGCCTATGAAAATAGGGCATTCCCTATTGCTGCTGATCAAACTATTTCGCATCCATATACAGTTGCCTATCAAACCCAACTATTGCAAATTAAAAAAACGGATCGGGTGTTAGAAATAGGAACCGGAAGTATTTATCAAACTTCTATTTTGGCAGAAATGGGGGTGCAAAAAATATTTACGATTGAGCGACAAAAAAAATTATACGATTTAAGTAGTGTATATGTTTTCAAAACGAAATACTTAAACATTCAATTTTTTTATGGGGATGGTTTTGCTGGCTTACCTACTTACGGCCCATTCAATAAAATATTAATAACCTGCGGCGCACCTCATGTTCCGCCAAAATTAGTAGAGCAATTAGCTCCAGGTGGTATTATGGTAATACCTGTAGATGAAGGGGAGTCGCAGCGAATGTTTCGTATAAAAAAACTCCCCGATGGCACTTATGTTGAAGAGCGTTTCGAGGAGTTCTCTTTTGTTCCTATGTTAGCGGGGAAGAATGTGTAAACTTATTGGTTACCCATCATGTCCATACCACCACCCTGATCTGCTTTTGTATTTTTGCGCTTGAATAAACTTGCATCAAATTTACCAAAACGATAACTGAAGTTCAAACGAACTACTTGTGGATCTCTTCTTCTTTGAGATACTTGGTTAAAGAAAGTACTTTCAGAAAACTGTTGGAAAACTTGTGAGCGGAAAACATCATTCATACTCAAAGTAAGATTACCACTTTGTCCGTTCTTCCAAGTAAATTCTTTACGAATAGCTAAATCAAAACCAAAACGTGGTAAGTTATAACCCTGTGCTCCAGATTGAGGGCCACCGCCAAACATCATACCTCCACCGCCGCCAAAACCACCTCGGCCGCCACCACCAGAACTAGGTGGTAAAACTGTTTTAGCTTGATAATCGCCACTTAACTGAACAGATAAACCTTTCATTACTTTGAAAGTATTATTGAATTTTAAAAACCAACTTAGTTGCTCTTGAATTAATTCTGGCTGACCAGGTATAGTAGCATTTATTCTTGAGTTGAAAATATTTAAGTTTACGGTTGTTTCCCACCATTTTACAGGAGAAATTTTATTCGTAAATTCTACGCCATACGTATATGCGTCGTTTGCATTGATGAACGTACTATAAAAAGCACTGTCGCCAGGTACTAATGCATTCTTGTCTCTATATACATAGCGCGTAATTAAATTGTCAGAGTATTTAAAGAAAGCAGATACAAGAAAGTTTGCACCTGGTTTATAGGCATTGTTCCAAGATAATTCGAACGACTGTGTAAATTCAGGCTTCAGATTGGCATTACCAATATTAATATTCTGTGGATCAGAATAATCTGGGAATGGCATCAATTGGAAGAAGTTAGGTCTATTCACTCTTCTTGAATAGTTAATCTGAAAATCTTGTTTAGGGTTAATTTTGTAGGTTAAGAATGCACTAGGAAATAAACTCAAGGGAAAATCAACCTTAAAAGTAGCGGAATCTGCTCCTTTAGAATTAAGAAGCGTACCCGTATAATTTGAACTCTCGGCTCTTAAACCCAATTGGTAACTCCATTTTTTTACCTTAAAACTATATGTTCCATAAGCAGCGTAAACCTGATCATTGAATTTATATCGGCTGCTGATAGCAGGTACTAAAACATATTGCCCCGTACTTGAATTGAAACGATATTGATCTAAAATATTGTTGAAATCGCGAATGGCAGCACGTGCTCCTGCTTCAAATTTAGTATCGTCTGTTAACGGGTTTTCATAATCAATTTGTGCAGTATGGTTAATGGTACTTCCTGAACCAATACCTCTTTGTAAAAGTGGTTGTTGCTTCAGTAAGCCATTTAAAGAATAGGTATAATTACTGATATCGGATCTATTGGTGTTTTCACTATTGTTATAATTATAGTCTGCTGAAATATTATGACCGTTCTTTTCGAAATTATGCTTATAACTAAATTGTGTGCCTAAGTTTTTAAAAGTTGCAGATGAATTTGTAAATATATCTGTATAAGAAACTTTTGAACCACTGATTGTGGAGTCTACTCGTTGTTTTTGATCGTTATCAAACTGCCCACGATTATAATTCGCAGTTACAGAAAAAGTGTTTCTATTATCTGCAAAATAGTCGACACCACCTCTAAAGAATGCAAAATAACCCGTGTTAGTACCATCTTGTGTATTGTAGATATTACTAGGAGGGGTAATTGTATTGTTTCTATCTGTAAGATTCTGAGAGATAGATTTACGTTGATTGAAGTTGCCACTACCCGTGATATTGAGTTTATTCTGACGAATATTGAGATCACCGCCTAGGTTTAACATGCCGCGAGAGTCAACACCCGTGCGAATACCGCCATTATATCCTGTTTTTTTATTTTTCTTGAGTACAATATTTAAAATACCCGCATTGCCACCAGATGCATCATATTTTGCAGAAGGGTTAGTAATTAATTCCACTTTATCGATGATATCAGCTGGAATTTGGTCGAGCGTAATGGTTGTTGGTCTTCCATCAATAAAAATAGTGGGCGCTGCATTTCTGAGTGTTACATTTCCATCAATATCTACATTTAAGGCAGGTATATTGCGCATAAGTTCTGTGGCTGTTTGCCCTGCACCAACTAAATTTTTATCCACGTTGAAAATCTTCCTATCAATCCCCATTTCAAACTGCGGCTTTGAAGAAGCTGTAACTGTAACATTCGCTAAATTGGCAGCATCTTCTTCAATTTTTATATTTCCTAAATCTTTATCAGCCATGCCAATCATTTGTTGAAAATTGCCACCGCCTCCTTGGGGCATTTTTATACCAAAATTGATTGTTTGTTCAACTGCTTTATAATTTAATGCGGTGAGTTTCAGTTTAAAATTTCCAAATAGAGGAAGGCCATCAAAACTAAATTCTCCATTAGCTTTGGTGATAGATGTACCTAATGAAACTTCCTTCATTTTTTTACTAGTCGTATCAAATTTGTTACCTCTTAATTGAACCGTTACCCCCTCAACTGCCTTATTTGTTTTATTATCAACAATTTTACCATAAAAATGACCAATATTGGTATTTTGACCACCCCCAGCACCGCCACGTGTCATGCCAGCTCCAGGAAACTGTGCTTGAAGTAAAAAAGCACTCATCAACAACACAAAAACAGATAATAGTTTTCTCATATTCATTTTATTATACATTACAAAGTTGCGATCTCGGTTAGCTCAATGGTATTTGCTTTATACGAGCGGTAATAAGACAAATTTGAGTGGGTAAAGTTTAGCAGTAGTATGCTGCCTTCACCGATTTATATCGGTGATTAAGAGATTAAGGTGATTAATATCTGTAGTAAACCTATTAAAAAACCTAAAATACCGCCAATGACCTCCACAAAACGGAATTCTTTAGCCATTATAGCATTTAAAATACTTTCTAACTTATCGGATGAAAAATGGCTTACTTTATCGGTTACGATTTTTTCTAAATCGAGATCTTGCTGCAAATTACCCATATAATTCTTCATGATTACCGGAAATAGTGTTTCCAGTTCTGCAGTAAAAACCGATTTAAGTTGTTGTATGGTTTTATCCCCAATAAACATACTAATAACTGGCATCTGCTCTGCTAGTTTAACCCTTAGGAAACCATCGATATGTTCTTCTACATAAGGCATTAGCTTTGCAACATTAGCTGGGTTGGTTATTTTTTGTTCGATATCTGAAAACGAGAGTAATTCAGCGCTAACCAATTTGCCCAATTTTTCAGCAAATTGCTGTTGGCGTTTAGGAAAAATTCCTTGGAAAGTAATACCTAATACTTTTTTGGGTTCACGTGGATGAAATAACATTTTTATCGCTATCCAGTTCGTAAACCAGCCAATAAATGCAGAGATAAAGGGTATTAGATAGAGTAGCTTCATGCTTACAATTTAAAAACCCGTAAAACCTAATTTTACGGGTTCAATATGGGAGAACGAGGGGTTTCGAACCCCCGGCCTTCAGTGCCACAAACTGACGCTCTAACCAACTGAGCTACGCCCTCCATTTTGGGGATGCAAAAATACAATAATTTATAATGTTAACAAAAACGGTTGGTATTTTTACCCAATAAAAGCGTACAAACCTTTGTTAATTAGGGTTAAACAGCGATTTCGCGCGTTTTTTTCTAGTATTTTTGGGTGTATCATGAAAAAACTTACAGTATTTATGAAGAGCAGAAATGGTTTGATCGTAACAGCAATTCTATTGTTCGGTGGTTTGTTTTTTGCATTTCGAACAGTAGCTGCAAAAGAAGATTCCAATGAACTACTTACCCAACAACAAAGATTATTAAGTGCTGTTGGATCTTTATTGAAAGAACAACACTATAGCCCCAAACAAATTAATGACGATTTTTCACGTAAAGTTTTTAAAGGGTATTTTGATCAACTCGATAACGACAAAAGCTTTTTTCTTCAGGCCGATATAGCTGCAGTTAAAAAATATGAAACAACTATTGATGATGAAATTAATGGAGCACCCTTGCAATTTCAACCTGCTTTAAGTAGTATGTATACAAAGCGTTTAGTAGAAGCAGAAAAAATGGCTAAAGAAATATTGGCAAAACCGTTTGATTTTACAGTTAACGAATCTGTACAACTGGATGGCGATAAAACTACTTATCCAAAAGATATTGTTGAACAAAAGGAAAGGTGGAGAAAGAAGATTAAGTACTATGTTTTAGAACGTTATGTTGATCTGGTAGAACAACAAGAAAAAAATAAAGACAAAAAAGATTTTATAGCCAAACCTAAAGATAGTTTGGAAGTAGAAGCCAGAAATAGTGTGCTAAAAATAATGGAGCGTTATTTTAATCGTACTAAAAAAGCTTTTACAGAGGAACAGCGCTTTAATGCTTTTGTTAATGTTGTTACAAACTTAATGGATCCGCATACAGATTATTATCCACCATTAGAGAAAAGGGCTTTCGATGAGCGAATGAGTAATCAGTTTTATGGTATTGGCGCGCAATTACAACAAGATGATAATGGGGTTAAAATTGCGAGCATTGTGTCGGGGTATCCTGCTTGGAAATCAGGCGAAATTGTTGTTGGTGATTTAGTTATTAAAGTGGCACAAGGAAGTGCAGATCCGGTTGATATTGGTGGTTACGATGTAGAAGATGCCGTAAAATTAATCAGAGGAAATAAAGGTACAGAAGTACGATTAACCATTCGGAAACAAGATGGCTCTACCAGAACAGTAAGTTTAGTAAGAGAAAAAATTGAACAAGATGAGGGTCGTGTAAGAAGTGCGGTAATTGGAAATGGAGATAACAAAACAGGGTACATATTTTTGCCTGATTTCTACGCTAATTTTGATGAGCAACGCGGCGCAAAATGTTCTGATGACGTTGCCTTGGAAGTGGAAAAACTTAAAGCAGAAAAAGTGAAAGGCATTATTATAGATTTGAGGAATAATGGCGGCGGCTCCTTAGTTGAAGTGGTGAAAATGGTTGGCTTATTTATTAAAAGCGGACCTATTGTACAAGTTAAAGAAAGAGATGGCAGTGTTGATGAACGTACTTGGAGAGATAATGATGAATCGGTTTTATATGATGGCCCGCTAACAGTTATGGTGAACGAATTAAGTGCTTCTGCTAGCGAAATTTTTGCTGCTGCCATTCAGGATTATAAGCGTGGAATTATTATTGGTAGCACATCTACATATGGTAAGGGTACGGTTCAACGTCCGGTTCCATTTGGTAAGCCAATTGATTTTTATAGCAGCAGAACAGAATACGGAGCAGTAAATTTAACGTTCCAAAAATTTTATAGGGTAAATGGTGGGGCTACACAATTAAAAGGCGTAACGCCAGATATTGTAATGCCAGATCGATATGAGTTTTTAAAGATTAGAGAGAAGGATAATGAAAGTGCATTGCCTTGGGATGCGATAGCTGCAACCGGTTATCAACCTTGGTTAAATGGGGCTGAAGAATCTGTGCTATCTACGATTAGTAAAAAGGAACAGGCAAAAATTGCAGCCGATCCTTCACTCACTTTACTTGCTGAGAACTTGAAATGGTTGTCGAAAAATGCAGAAGCTCCCATACCATTACAAATAGATCAATTCAAAGCTGCGCAAAAACAGATTACTACCACAGTAAATCAAAACAATAGTTTGTTGAAACTAAAAAATGATTTAATTGTAAACCCTATACATGTAGATAAGGATAAATATTACAATAATCCAGATCCTAGCAAGGGTATTCGTTATCAGGAATGGTTGAAAAGCTTACAATCCGATCTTCAAATCGGTGCAAGTGTTCAATTGGTAGAAGAATTGGCAAAAAAACAAATACAAACAGTCAAAAATTAAGATACTAACTTTGCAGCATGGAGAAGCCGGGAAAAGCTACAGAGAAGCAATGGTATGCCTTGTATACTAAACCTCGCTGGGAGAAAAAAATAGATACTGTTTTACTAAGAAAAGGGATTGATAGTTGGTGTCCACTACAAAAAGTGGAGCGCCAGTGGAGCGACCGGAAGAAAATTATCGAAGATCCACTATTTAAATCCTATGTGTTTGTTCGAATAGATGAAAGCGAGCGCTCAAAAGTACTCATGACAGATGGGGTTCTGAATTTTGTGCATTATTTGGGAAAACCCGCAGTAATAAAAGATGAAGAGGTAAATACCATTAAAATGTACCTAGCCGAAAAAGACGCTCGAATTTCTATTATTTCTGAAGAAGGGTTTAGAGATGGCGATAAAATACGCGTAAACTATGGTGTATTTATGGATAAGCAAGGTACTATACTACGTGGAGGTAAGAAAAAAGTGTACGTGCAATTACAAAGCCTCGGACAAGTAATGGTTGTAGAATTTCCGGCAGAATATCTTTCCCCAATGTAAATTTATATATGCTTAGATCACTCTTTGGAAGATCAACAGTTGAAAGGGATCTTTCATTTATTGGGATTGATATGCATTCTCATATGTTACCAGGCTTAGATGATGGTGCTGCTACAATAGAAGAATCTATAAGCTACTTTAGAAATATGAAAGAGTGGGGCTTTCATACATGTATTCTTACCCCACATATATTGCCTGGTGTGCATAATAATTCTCCCGAAACAATCCTGCCTGTTTTTGAAAGAGTAAAACAAGAATTAGTATGGGCAGGTATTGAATTAGACATACGTGTTGCTGCAGAGTACATGGTAGAAGAGAAGTTTATTGATGCATTAATGAAAGAAGAATCTTTGTTATGTATCAGTGGGAAAAAAGTATTGATTGAAATGAGTTATGTGGCACCATCTCCATTTATTGAAACGGCCATTTTTAGATTAAATGTACAAGGCTACAAGCCCATACTTGCACACCCAGAACGATATGGCTACTACCATCACGATTTTAATCAGTATTATCGATTAAAAGAAATGGGTTGTATTTATCAAGTAAACTTATTATCGCTCAGCGGCTATTACGGACCAATTGTAAAAAAAGTAGCACTGCGCATGATCAAAGAAAATTTAATCAGTTATATCGGCACCGATTTGCATCACCACAATCATGTAGACGCCATTAAGGCATTTACTATTACCAAAGAGTTTTATGAAATTATGAAGGGGGTG
>JBDKJW010000052.1:0-15152 GCA_039796395.1 Bacteroidota bacterium | reverse complement strand
TTAGTATTACAATGATTACCAATGAGTTAATTGATTCAGTAAATATATTGAGAAGAAAAATTTCTCCGAACATATTGCCGGTATATAGTAGATCGATTATTTTGAAAGAAGCGGTAGAGAGCTATAGGATTATTGAAAAAGCAAATCCGTTATTTTCCTATTCAAATTCAGCTATCAAAGAAACTTTTTTTACGCCCGTCTCTGATTATGTAGGTTTTCTAGGATATTATAACCCCTTTTCTGGTGAGGCTCAATTGCGGATGGATATACCTAATGTGCTAATACCTTTTGTTGCTTGTCACGAAATAGCACATCAGATAGGTAATGCTGGAGAAGACCAAGCTAATTTTATCGGCTATTTGGCTGGTAAATCATCAAAAGATGCATATTTCAGATATTCAACCTATCTTGAGTTGTTGAATTATGCCTTGTCTGAGCAATATAACTTGTACAGCGTAACCGGTAATTTCAAACGGTTTGAACATATTGTGAAGCAAAATAGAAGTAGGATGGATACCCTAGTAAAGCTTGATAGGAAATTAATTCGACAGTTTTTTGATAAGCGGCACAATAAAGTAGCACCAGTTGTATCAACTTTGTACGATCAATATCTTCGGCTCAATAAACAAAATGCAGGTATAGGTAGTTATGATTTAGTGGTGAAATGGCTCATTGCATACAAAGAAAAACATGGCAAAATCTGATTGGTTCAAATTAATTAGTTGTTTACTATTAACTGTTGGTTTTGGATCGGCGGGTGGCATATTTACAGCTTCTCAAATTCAAAGTTGGTATATAACACTCAATAAGCCAACATTCAATCCACCGAATTGGGTGTTTGCGCCCGTATGGACAACCCTTTATTTGCTTATGGGTGTTTCTCTCTTTTTGATTGTTCGCAAGCCGGCAAGTGCTTACAGAAATCAATCTTTACAATTTTTTGCCATACAGTTCTTTTTGAATATTGGCTGGTCGTTTATTTTCTTTAATCAACATCAAATAGGCATAGCCTTATTAGATATAATGTTGATGTGGGTATTCATTTTACTCACCATCATCTGGTTTTTGCGGCAAAATGCAATAGCTGGGTGGCTTTTAATACCTTATTTATTTTGGGTAAGTTTTGCTACAATTTTGAATGCCGCAATCTTAAGGTTGAATTAGAAATTATTCTTCCACATCATGCTCTCGATGGGCTTATTAGGCTGACCGCTATACTTAGCATTTGATTTCTGGTTGTATTTCACGGCAATTTCGCCTTCAACGGGGAAATAGATTAATTGTCCGATAGGCATACCCTTATAAATTCTTACCGGTTGCTTAACAGATATTTCAAGCGTCCAATTACCACAAAATCCAACATCTCCTTTTCCGGCAGTTGCGTGTATATCAATACCTAAGCGGCCCGTGGAGGATTTCCCTTCTAAGAAAGGTACATGTGCATGTGTTTCTGTATATTCTTCTGTTACCCCTAAATAAAACTCATGGGGTTGTAATACGAATCCATCTTCAGGGATTTCGAAATAGGTAATGGTATTATGCTTTTTCGCATCCAATATGGCATCATCATAGCGAGCCAACCATTTTCCTAAGTGAACATCGTAACTATTGCTACCTAAATCGGCGCGATTGTAGGGCTCAATTTTAATTGTTCCTTTCTCCATTTCTTCTAAAATTCGCAGATCAGTAAGTATCATTGTAGCAATAGTTTATTTTTGAATTGCAAATAAATTGTAATTCTGCAATGTATACGCTAAAATTTTCGAATGCCCCTGTATTATCAACAAAATATCAACGAAACAACTAGGCTAGGGGTTTGGGAGATCACGGAACCGCTTTCTTTTTTTCTAGAAAAAGTGTCTTTGAACCTACCGGTATCACATCCGCACAAGCAATTACAGCATTTGGCAGGCAGGTATTTATTAACCGTATTATTTCCTGATTTTCCGGTTGAGTTGATAGCTATTGCTGATACCCGTAAGCCTTATTTGCCAGCAGAGCAGTATCATTTTTCGATATCGCATTGCGGCCGCTTCGCGGCCGCCATTGTGAGCTCCGATAAACGAGTAGGCATAGATATTGAAAATATTACGGAACGGGTTCATAAAATCAAACATAAATACCTCAATTCAAGCGAGCTAAAAGCCATAGCCAATTTTCGAAATCAAACTGACATACTCACCCTTTTATGGAGTTGCAAAGAAGCAATGTTTAAATGGTGGGGCAGAGGAGAGCTCGATTTCCGTCAAAATATGCATATTGAATTTTCGTTAGCGTCAGACGATGGTCAGACCCCTTTTTTCGACCTTTCGGCATTATTCCAAAAAGAAAATTTCGGCAAACACCTAACACTCAACTGTTATTTAAATAAGGAATTAAGCCTTGTTTGGCTAGTAACACAGGCTTTTTAATCTGCAAATCTGCTATTGGTTTTTGTTATCTGTTGCAACATCTTTCGCAAAGATTGCTTTAGCTGAGTTTTTACAATCTGTCCCATGGTACTGGCTTTTAAAAAAGATTTTGTATCAAACCCTCCATAATATCTAATAACTCTTTCACACGATATCTAGAAGACACTAACCTAAAAGTCATCATCGTTTTTTCTTCTGTTTGGTATTGAAGAATCGATTGCTTATCCAAATTCTGTAAAACCATATCTACCAATTTGCAATTGTCTTTTAAAAATTGAGGCAAGTACAAATTCTTTCTCCCCTCATATGATTGCTGATCAAAATCAATGGCTCGTATTCGATATTGAAAATCTTCAATATCTGGAATAATATTCACCACAAAATTATATGCACGCATATCACCTAGTAACTGTATAAAACAACGTTCGTTAAATTTTACAAACTCCTTGGCCAACCGAATACGATTAATATTCGTTGCCTGTAAATAATCGTGTATAAATATATCACCTGGTATACCAGGAATATGCTCTTCTATTAATGTGTCTTTATGCGTAAAGTAAGTTATTCTATTGGGTGAAAGCAGATGCTCTAATTCCAATCCATATACCCTGCTCGCATCGGCTTGTTTGATGTAAAAATGGTCGTAGTTATCGTTGAACTTGTTTACAATACGAATGCGGAAAGGCTGACTATTGCCAAAGAAACAAAAATCAATTCTTGCAACATCTAAATGATCGGCAAAGCTAAGATCTCCCTCTGTTTTAAGAATCGCATATACTTTGATAAGGCTGGCTCTCAAACGCGCCCATTCCTTTAAATCGTATGTTGCTTTTTCCCAGGCAGTATCTTTTCCATATTTATCTTTTAGTGGAACTGTATAGGTAAATAAGCGAAGATCTTTATAACTAAAAGGGAGCACTACTTCTCTACCATATTTTACTAAATAGGCACGCAGATTGTCTTTGATGGGAAAAATGGGTTTCTTGCGCGATGGTGTATCGCTCTCTTTTCCATTATTCATATCGTTACCAAACTCAATCAAGTAAAAGAGGATCGTTGTCTTCTAACAAATTCAGATTTACCGCATCGGAACCGGCAATGCCTTCAACCGATGCATGAATATGCGTTGCATTCAGCAATACTTTCTCTAATTGTTTTTCGCGCGATTTCCATAATTTTTCCATTGCATCACGCTCTCTTTGTATACTCATTTTCATACTTAAGAAACCCTCGCGAATTGCTTTCCATTGTTCGCTAAATTCTGCGCCGGTTAAATAATCGTATAACAATACCATCTTATCTCCCTTATTTTCCTGGCTCTTCTTGGCTTCTGCAATTTTCAACACAGCATTTCTTAAGAGAAGAGCAACACTTCTTACTTCTGCAAATGAACATATATAAACACCATCTTTCTCCCCGAATCGATCCATGTCTTTCGGAAAAGCTTGTGTAACAATGATGGCTACATCGGCACCCAAACTCCGCATATCTGCTTTTAATTTTTCAATCCAATCCTGTGCAAAATCTTTAGTGCGTTTACTTTCATAAATAATTTTGCCAATTTCTGAACCTATTGCATTTCTTACTATTTGTACACAATCGGCACCACGTACCCCTTTGCCTACTTCTTCTACTTTATCAAAAGGAAATGTTTGTCGCAGTATTTCTTCTAATAATAATTCTTGTACTTCTCCTTGTAGCTGCATGCTCCCTTGTTCTGATTTACGACGCATTTCTTCAGCTAGTTTTTTTTGATCTTCGAGCTGTTTTTGCAATTCCTTTATAACCAAACTATTTTCTTGCTCTTTCAAAAGCATTTTCTCCGCTTCTTCCTTAATCACCTGCTCTTTTAATTTGGCACGCTCATCTAAAAGTCGTCTGTTTAAAGTAAGTTCCAGTTCCTCTTCTTTATTTTTTAATAGTTGTTCTTTTTGTAAAAAAGCTAATTCTTTTTTTCTCGCTTCTTTTAATTTTTCTTCTTTATCATCCTTTTCTTCCTTTAATATTTTAAGCTGATTTTCATAATCTGCAGCAAGGGATCTACGAATATTTTGCTGTGCTTCTTCTTGAATTTTTTTCTTTGCTGTTTCAATCATTGCACTTGTTTCAGCTTCTTTTTTCTTTTGCCATTCTACCATCTTACCCCTTAATTCTTTTTCCATCTCATCGCGCATGGTTTCACCTGGTTCAAATTGGTGACTACAATTCGGACATACTATTTTTGTAAAATTGCTCATGTTTAAGATTCTAGTGTAAAGGTATTATTATATAATTGCTTTCGATATTTATAATCTAATTGCAATTTCTCAATTTATTTCTATAAATTGCTTTTTGATTGTTTGCGATTGTGATGCCTCACCAAGGTACGTGTGTTCGATTATATCCTTCATAATGATAAACAACGTTTTTAAATCACAATATATGAATCCTTCGCTCAACGATTTCAGAAATCCTGTGTATCATTTTCGCGGTAACTCTACATTCCCAAGTCCTTATGAAATAACTCCTGAAGCATTAGCTTTATATGATGTTACGGCTGATTTATTTGGTAGTACAACAATAATCATTTCGCCTTCCATTCAGTATAATGTAAAAGATTATCAGTATGTTCTATCGCGAGATGCCAATGGAAATGTTAAGGAGGTAGGAATGTACTTCCTCCCGGTTAGCGACGACTCGAGTGTTCCAGACAGTAATGGGAATATGGTACCTGCCGGACAAGTAGTTGACGACTGGATAAGAAAAAAAACTGGATTAAAACCAACAGATCCGATTTATGCATTGATTTCATATATGCATCCTGAAGAGAACAAAGGAACGCTACAAGAGCTTTCGGCACCGAATATGGTTAAAACGCAACTTGGTTTTACACATATGGGTGCTTATTTGGGCAATGCAATTACCAGCAATTCCCCTTCTGCCTACCACAATCACCGATTTGGCTGTGCCTGGGGAGGCGTATTGAACACTAAATATGGGTATCCATGTAATATTCATACAGTTCATGTAAAAGGAATTGATCAGGCAATGTTTAATCAAAATTGTCAGCTTGTAGATTTGATTCTTGGAGACGGTATTGAATTTCCAGGTAATTATCAAAGCTCCATGTTTAGGCCGGTTTTTATAAACGCAGCTTTAATGTTTTATAAAGATTGGCTAAACCAAGAAACCTATTTATTGACTGATACATCTTGGTATTTTTACTGCGCAGCTAATAAATTAACAGTGCTTAATATTGCTGCGAATCTCCCACATAATCAGCAAGCTTTTCAGGAAGTATATGGAGAAAAAGAAGGCATTAAACTATGGAATCAGTTTTTGGTTAGATATACAAATGCAACCGGATTCCCTTTTTCTTACTACCCAAATCAAGAAACAGATTTTATTCCATTATGGAAACAACAAGGATTAACACCTGCTGAAATTATACCTCTTACAAAAAATCAGTACGACGAATATGATGCGCATCGCAGAACGGGAAGCCCCTATAGTGGCCCCACACCTATAATGCCACCTACCGCAGTAGTTTGTAGCCCTCAAGAAACGGCGGATGTAATTAATGAATTTATTCAAATATATGCTGATCCACTAGATGCCGGCCCGATTACAACAATTGGGGTACTGGCTTTTTTTATGGCTCCCATTACTCAACGATTAGGGATTACCGAGCTTGATTATCTAACCTATACTGTTGGCATATTTCAAAAACTGGTTTATGAAGACGCAAAAGTTAATGCAGCAATAACCCCGAATCCGAATTGGGAAAATAGTGCTTGGTTCTTATCTACTTTTCAAACATTAGTAGCCCTTTTTAGTCAGGCACCTACAACCGCCAACGATACCACAAATAGCGCAGCAGCTGCGTTAGCACCCCAAACAACTTCGCAACAAGCTGTTGCCATGGTGAATCAATTGATAGAACAAAAGCTAACTGTAGATGCGTTTGTTTCACAAAACATAACTGCTTTTCCAACGAAACCACAGCTACTTGCCGGCTATAGCATGATTCCGGTTGTTTTAAATTGGTCGACCCTTCAACAACAAGGACCGATTAGTAGCGAAGCAGCATATATTGAGTTTATGCAATCGAGCGAAGCAGACTTTTTGAAAGCCGAAAACTTAGTAGTAACAAGTGCTACTGGTATTCAGTACAATATTATGCCGGCAGCTTTTAACTTAATTTCAAATGGGCTTTATAGTGCAAATGAACTAGTTACTATTGAAACCATTTGTACAGCCATTGATATTAAGGAATTACAATTAAAAAAATCCTAAATCAAACATATCATACATAATAAGAAACTTCTTTTACTATGGTAAAACAAATTAAGCCAATACAAATTTATTTTGTGTTGGCAATAGTGTTGTTATCAAGTTGTACTGGGGTAGATAAATCACGTATGCGTTTAACAACGGGGTGGGAGTTTGCCTTATCTGATAGTAGCACAAATACACTTACATCCAACGGTCTTTCTTTTAAACCAGTACAAAAAATTTCTGATCTTACTGCTGTTGATTCAGTAGGTGGTTTTGTAATACTCCGTAATAAGTTTGATTTGGCAGACACATTCCCCATTTCGAATATTGCTTTAATGCTTGGGAGAATTGTAAAGGCAGACATCACTTTCTTAAATGGAAGTTATATAGGTAGTACTGGAAATTTTCCGCCGGAGAAAACAAATCCATGGAATATTAACCGACTATATTCGATACCGAATGAGTTATTGAGAAAAAAAGATAATGAGTTATTAGTTAAAATTTATTTTGAGCCTGGAAGAGGGGGGATATTCGACGATCCAATTTTAGGGAATAGAAGATATCTTGAAAATGTATCCAAACTGAGAACTTTTTATTATGTAGATACCTATAAAATATCAGCTGTAATTAGTTTCTTGGCTTCTGTAATTTTTCTGCCAATTTTATTTAAAAGAAGTGTTGAAAAAAAATTGATTTACTATACAGTAGCCATTTTTTCTTTCGCTATTTGGAGTACTTATCATTTTATTTGGTCGCTACCTTTCTTGTCTGAATATTCTTTTTTTGATTCCGTGTTATTTCAAAAAGTATTGTGGATAGCACTGTTTATGTTTAGTTTTTTCACAGCACTATTTCTGTATGAATTTCTGGAGCGACATAAATATAAAATGCAACTTGTTATTGTAAAAGTGCTGATGTTTGTAACAGCTGCTAGTATTATCTTAGCGTGGTCTCAACAATCGCTTGAGCTCATTCGAAAACTAGCTTTCCTAGGATCTTTAGTACTCCTTATTTTCACAACACAATGGACGATCTCCGCCATGCGTGATAAAGTGCTTTACGCTAAAAGTATTTTTGTTGTTTATCTCATTTTTACATTGCTCTCTATAACAGATGTACTAATCGATATATTCAATCTTTATCTACCTTATTTTTCGCCCATTGCTATTCCACTTTACCTTACAGGCTTAGGGTTGATTATCATTAATCAATACATTGACGCAAATAATGAAATTGTAGAACTGTCTCAAACACTTGATCAAAAAAATAGTGAGATTGAATCAAAGAACCTTGATCTCACCAAATTAGATAAGCTAAAGGATCAGTTTCTTGCGAATACATCTCATGAGCTTCGAACACCGTTAAACGGAATTATTGGACTTGCTGAATCATTGATGGAAGGGGCTACTGGGAAATTAAAAAAGGCCACGGTTAACAATTTAGATATGATTGTTAGTAGCGGTAAAAGACTCAGTTCACTCATAGGTGATATTTTAGATTTTTCACAAATAAAGAATGATAAGTTTACTTTATACAAGAGCTCTGTATATGTCAACAAAATAGTTGATCAGGTAATTTTCCTTACAAAGCCTCTCTGGATTATAAAACCTATTCAAGTAATTAATGATATAGATAAACATATACCTCCTGTATATGGGGATGACCATCGAATAGAACAAATTATGTTTAATCTTATTGGTAATGCAATAAAATTTACAAATAAAGGAGAAATTAAGATTGACGCTACAGTTAAAGGAGAGATGATTGAAATAACTATTACCGATACAGGTATTGGCATCCCAGATGATAAGATTAATGATATATTCAACAGTTTTGAGCAGGTAGAGCTTTCTGCAAATGATCGACACTATCAAGGTACAGGGCTCGGGCTATCGATCACCAAAAAAATTATTGAATTGCATGGCGGACAAATTAAAGCCACTTCTGCTATTGATGTAGGATCTGTTTTTAGTTTTACATTACCAATTGGCTCAGTTGATACAGTGGCTAACAAACAAAGTGAGCGCGTAATGCCTAAAATAAAAATTGAAAAAGAAGAGGAAGATGAAGAAGAATTAGTTATTACTATTCCAACTGCAACAGGTAAAAAACATACAGTTTTAGTTGTAGACGATGAACCTATCAATATACAAGTATTAACGAACTATTTAAGCTTAAACGATTACCTTGTTAAAACGGCCATGAGCGGGGAGGAAGCACTCAGTATCATTAAGAATGAAGGAGAACCAAACTTAATTATACTGGATGTAATGATGCCGAATATGTCGGGGTTCGAAACATGTATAAAAATCAGAGCGGATTATCCTTTGAGTAATGTTCCAGTAATTTTATTAACAGCTAAGGATCGTATTTCTGATCTTACAGAAGGGTTTAATGCTGGAGCTAATGATTATCTTATTAAACCTTTTTCAAAACGCGAATTACTTTCTAGAATAAAAACCCATCTGAGTCTTGCGCTCATTAATAAATCGTACAGCAGATTTGTACCTAATGAATTTCTGCAGCTTTTAAATAAAGAAAGCATTATTGATATTAAACTTGGAGATCAAAAACAATATGAAATGACGGTGATGTTCTCGGATATCCGAAATTTCACTGGTCTTTCTGAACAAATGTCGCCAAAAGAGAATTTTGATTTTTTAAATGGTTACTTGAAAAAAATTGGCCCCATTATTCGGAGCCATAATGGGTTTATCGACAAATATATTGGCGATGCGATTATGGCTTTGTTTCCCGGCGGACCAGATGATGCTGTAAAAGCAGCCGTGGATATTAAAAAATACCTTGCTATATATAATGAAAAAAGAACCAGTACCGGATTCCCCCAGATTAGTAGCGGCTTTGGTATTCATACCGGATCAATGATTTTAGGTACAATTGGCGAAATGGAAAGAATGGAAAGTACTGTTATCTCTGATGCCGTTAATTTGGGGTCGAGGTTAGAGGGCTTAACGAAGCATTATGGGGTATCCATATTATTGAGTGAATCGGCGTATGAAAAATTGAGTACTTGCACCGCTTATCATTATAGGCGAATTGATAAGGTTCGAGTTAAAGGGAAAGAAAAATTAGTAACTGTTTACGAAATATTTGACGGTGATAATAAAAGTGTATTCACAACTAAGCAAGAAATTAATCCGCTTTTTGAAAATGCTCTGTATACATACGAGTCAAAAAAATTGAAAGAAGCTGGTGCGCTTTTTAAACAAATATTAGAAAAATTTCCCGAAGACATCCCCTCGCAAATTTACCTGAATCGATGTATTAAACATGAAGATGATGACTCTTTTTCAGTAGATGATCATGTAGAAAATATGTCTCATAAATAACACATCAACTTAATCTGATATAGTATGAAACTAAAACCACCCAAATACCTTACCAACCCAGTAGGGGCTGAAAATTATATTAGTTTGCCCTTGCAGCGGCCCTTGTATGAACCAGACAATGGTGCTACGCCTTGGTATACCGATGCAATTGGAATCGGCACACCATCGCAAAAGAATATTCGATTTATGATTGATACAGGAACAAAAAATACCTGGGTAACATCAACATTATGTACAACAGATGCCTGTGCCCCACACAATAAATTTAACGCAGAGAATTCTACCAGTTATCAAAGTAATGGCAGCGCCGAACAAATAAATTTTGGTGCATGGGGTAGCATGACAATAAATCCGAGTACGGATGTATTGATCTTTCCTAAAGAAACGCCTTTAGCCGTAGACTTTGATTTGAGTACAAATTACAATGGATCACAATTCAAGGAATTAATAGCCGATGGGGGTATCGGGATACCTTCTCATATGCCAACAGTGATGCCTAGCTCAACATTGGTACTTAATTTATTACAGCAAAAGAAAATTATTGAATATACCATTGCCTCCTTTTGGTATAATAGAAAAGAACAAGTAGGTGAGGTTGTTTTTGGCGGAATCAATTTTTCAATGCTTGATGAAAACACAATTAATGTTGTTAATACTTTAGACTTCCCCTCAGATAAAGAGTGCTGGCTAATTAATTTGCAAAGCATGAATGGGTTATTTCATGATGGGTCTTCCGAAAACATGCTTACTAATGTTGCATTTGCTTTAGATACAGGCTCTTCTCAATTTAAGGGGGATCCTGATTTTATAAATGCCTGCAAGAAAGTGATTACAAAAAATGGCACTTATCCCGAAAAAATTATTGCTCCAGCTACTGTTAATGATTATCCATACCCAACGTTAGAATTAGTGATCAATGGAGTTGCTTACCTGCTTCCACCAGAAAAATATTTTATTCAAGTATCCGAAACAGAATGGCATCTTGCTTTTCATTTTTTAGATGATTGTGAAAATGAATTTCTTGTAGGAACTACTTTTCTAGAAACTGTTTGTACAACATTTGATTTTGATAATAAATATATTGTTTTGGCCAAACCTAAATTTTAATGAATGAGTATTAATAACACCTGGATCAATTCGTATCATTCGGTTATGCGCTTATCTCAGGATCCCATTACGGGGAAATTAACGGGTACTTACAGCTCTACCACCGGGGGCACAGGCACTTACAATGTGGTTGGATGGGCATCATTACTTAACCCTACTGAAAGTGCAGGGCAACCAATGGCTATTTCTATTTTGTGGCGTTCTAATGATGGTGGTAAGTCAGATCCAAGTCATGAAGTGTCGGGCATGGCTGGCCAGGTGATTCTTTCTAATAATGTTGAAAATTTGTCTTTGGTACACCTATTTGTAGAAACTGATCCTATTGCATCGAAGTTGGCCCCCGGGTTTTATCCGGATAAGCTCATATTTGCACCTTATCAAACCAGCGTAAATACAGCAAATGACAATCGAAATGAGTTATTTGCATCTATACAATCCAATGATTCAATAAGTGGAATCTGGGAAACAAATAATGGAAGTGAAATTGTTCAAATAAAGTTAGCTCAAACAAATTTATCTGACAATTCTGTGGAGGGAACAATTTTGTATCAAGATGGTTCCTTTTATCCATTAATTGGCTATGCAGATGGTTTTGCAGTATCCGGAAAATTGAATTTGCAAGGATTAACACTTAGTTCTTTTATAGATAAAAATGGGACTAGAACCTGTATTAGTATGTCGGGTTATCTTGATTTAGAAAAAAACATAATTACGCTTACTAGATTATTGGCACATGCAACTGATTCCTCTTCTAATTATACGCAGGTATTGATGGAGGCTTTAGAATTTAAAAAACAAGATTGATTGTATGCGAATAAAAAAAGCGATTTGAATAAATCGCCTTTTTTGTGCCCGAGACTGGATTCGAACCAGCACGCCGTTTCCAGCACCACCACCTCAAGGTGGCTTGTCTACCAATTTCAACACCAGGGCAGTTTCTGGCTGCAATATTAGCACAATTTTTTTACATCCTTTCTGGCACTTTTATGCCCAATGCGTTCATGCCTCTTTCAATAACAGAAGCTGTAAGTAGCGCCAATTGTAATCTCAATTGCTTTTTTACTGCACTCTCCGCATTAGCAATAGAATGCTCGCTGTAAAATGAACTAAAAGCTTTTGCCAATTGATAAATATAAATGGCCAACTTGGATGGATCGTGCTCATTAGCTGCCTCTTCTATTGTTGCTGGAAATTGTTCAAGTGTAAACGCCAATTGTTTTTCAAGCGGCAGTAAAATATCTTGCGCTATATTATCCGTTGCTTCTACTGGTTGCTTTCGCAAAATACTTTTTATGCGAGCGTGTGTATATTGTATAAAAGGACCAGTAAATCCATGAAAATCAATACTTTCTTCTGGGTTGAAAATCATTTTCTTTTTCGGATCTACACGTAATAAGAAAAATTTCAAAGCACCTAACCCAATGGTTTCATATAACGCTCTTCTTTCTTCAGCTGTAAAGTCGTTTACTTTACCTAATTCCTCCGTTTTTTGCTTAGCAATATCAATCATGGTAGCTACCAAATCATCTGCATCTACTACAGTTCCTTCTCTACTTTTCATTTTACCGGTAGGTAATTCAACCATACCATAGCTCAAATGATAAATACCTTCTGCGGAGGGGAGTTGTAATTTTTCGCAAATTAGTTTAAGTACTTTAAAATGGTAATTCTGTTCATCACCAACCACATAAATGCTTTGATGTGCGTTAAACTCATTTTGTTTTTGTTCGGCTAAACCAATATCCTGGGTGATGTAAACAGATGTGCCATCTTTACGTTGAACGAGTTTTTCATCAAGTCCATCGGCCGTTAGATCTATCCAAACACTACCATCTTCTTTCTGGTAAAACACATTTTTCGATATTCCTTTTTGTACCAAATCTTTTCCTAATAAATAGGTATTGCTCTCATAATATACTTTGTGAAAATCTGTACCTATTTGTGTATAGGTTTCATCAAAACCGGCATAAACCCATTCATTCATTTGTTTCCACAAATGAATAATCTCAGGATCTCCTTTTTCCCAAGCTAGTAGCATATTTTGTGCGGCTAAAAGAATTGGCGCTTTTTTCTCCGCTTCTTCTGTTGTTAATCCTTCACTTATTAATGTAGCCACTTCTTTTTTATAGGCATCGTTGTACATTACATAATAATCACCTACAAAATGATCACCCTTTTTACCAGTTGATGCTGGGGTAGCCCCATTTGCAAAAAGTTGCCATGCGATCATACTTTTACAAATATGAATCCCCCTGTCATTTACAATACATGTTTTAATTACATCTTTACCTGTACAGGCTAATATATTGGCAATGCTTTTGCCTAAGAAATTATTCCGCAGATGGCCGAGGTGTAAGGGTTTATTGGTATTGGGAGAGGAGTATTCTACCATAACCCTTTCGTGGGTGGGATCGCTTAAACCAAAATTATTATTAGTGGAATTGGCCGTAATAAATTTTAGCCAAAAACGATCTGTAATTGATAGATTTAAAAATCCCTTTACTATATTAAAAGACGAAAATAAAGCGCTATCAGATTCCAAAAGATAATTACCTAATTCATTCCCTAATGTTTCGGGCTTTTTTTGCAATGTTTTTACAAAACCAAACAATACTACTGTATAATCACCATCAAATTCTGGTTTAGTGGTATTTACTTGAATAGATGATGCAGGTATGGCTACACCATACAGTGCTTGTAAAGCATTTGCTGTAGTTTGTTTTATTTGATCTGGAAGAAACATCTTTAACATTTTCGGGGTGCAAAACTAACCATTTAAAAGGTACCTTTGCCGCTTCTGATGCAAAAGCTACATTTTTTTATAAAGAACGCCATTCTTCAATTGGTAGATATATTTTACCCTTTGTTTAGCGGTATTATGCCTAAACAAACCTTTAGATATGCTGCTTGTGGTGGATTTAACACTATGCTTGATATTCTTTTGTTCTTTGTATCATATAATTATATATTACTCAAGCAACCGGTTGTTCTCCCTTTTCTAAAGATCGGGCCACATATTGCTGCTTTTCTAATTAGTTTTATCGTAACCTTCCCAATTGGATTTTATTTGAGTAGATATGTTGTTTTCCAGGAAACATCAGCTACAAAAAGAAAACAATTAGCAAAATATTTTTTGGTAGTACTAGGCTGTTTAGTACTTAATTATATTTTTTTAAAGTTTTTTGTAGATTTTTTGCATTGGTATCCTACACCCTCAAAAATGCTCACTACAGTTTTTGTTGTGGCATTTAGTTATTTTTCGCAGAAAAATTTTACGTTCAAATCAAGAGAGGGTAATTAAAACTGAACCCTGAAACTCCCAAAAACACCAAAATTATTTTTGTTTAAGGCGCTTAAAGCAGGATTTGTTCGAATATAATGTGGGTTAACCCGCCAAACAAAATCAATCCTAAAAAAGCGAAATAAATTATCCAAACCACAGCCTATCTCTGTATACATATCTCCTCGCAATGATCTTAGGCGATAATCTCCAAAATCTGTTCTGTTTATAATTCTACTTTGTTGATTTAAATTACCCCATACCGTTTTTATATTCCAAAACTGTCGCACATTTGTTTTCCGTAAAAAAGGAATTAGATTGATTAATTTTTTCTCAATATTATGCTCAATATTAATGCCAGCAAAACGATCACTAAAATACTCAAACCTACTCATCAAGTTAAAACTCTCTTTGTTATAATAATATATTTCATTCCCAGGATGCAGTTCTAGTAACATAAAGGGCAAACCTTGGTTAGTAAATATCTTTCCACCGTAAGCCAAATAATTAATTTGTCCGAATTGTGGAATTCGTATTTGCTGACGAATACTTACATTTAATTTTGTGAAATTGTATTCTCCATCTAGTAAGTCTTCTATTGCTCTGCCTATGCGTAACTCATAAATTGGGTAATTAGATTTAATGCGATAATCTTTTCGGTGACTTGTAATTTTTCTTTCGTCAGGGGCATATCTAAACTTAACAACCCACTCTGTATTAATTAATGGATTGTCTGATAATGAACGG
>JBDKJW010000051.1:0-12704 GCA_039796395.1 Bacteroidota bacterium | reverse complement strand
TTCTGCCATATTCTGTAATTACTATAATTACCCGGAAAATCGCGCACGGTAGCATTGCCTTCAAACACAAACAAATGATCAACCAATCGATCCATAAAATAACGATCGTGTGAAACAATTAATACACAACCTGGATAATCACTTAAAAATTGCTCAAGTACGGCTAGTGTTGGTAGATCCAAATCATTCGTTGGCTCATCTAAAATTAAGAAATTTGGATTTCGAAATAATACTGTGAGTAATTGCAATCGCTTTTTCTCACCCCCGCTTAATGCCGATAAATAGGTAAATTGCTTATCGGGCGTAAATAAAAAAAGCTCTAGAAATTGAGCTGCACTAAGTGTTCCGCCACCAGCCAACGGAAAATTCTCTGCAAATGTTTTTACATATTCTATCACTCTCAAATCTTCCTTTATCACTAACCCCTGTTGCGAGAAGTTGCCAAATACCACGGTATCACCTATATTAATTTTACCGCTATCAGCTGGTTCAATTTGCTGAAGAATATTTAAAAAAGTAGATTTCCCAACACCATTTTTTCCTATTATACCAATTCGTTCACCCTTTGTAAAAGTGTAATCAAATCCTTTGAGGATAGCTAAATCGCTGTAAGATTTGTAAATTTTTTTAAGTTCAACTACTTTCCCACCTAGCCTACTCATTTTAATTTCAAGCTGTAGTTTCGTATCCGTTATTTTCTGCTTTGCCTTTGCTTCAACATCATAAAATCGATCTTGCCTAGCTTTACTTTTTGTGGTTCTAGCCCGAGGTTGTTTACGCATCCACTCAAGCTCTTTTCGATAGGTGTTTTTAGCCTTATCAATACTAGCTTGCTCACTTTCTAAGCGAGCTGCTTTCTCTTCCATATATCGCTCATAATCGCCTTGGTAAGTTTGCAATCGCTCCCGTTCCAATTCCCAAATTTCATCACAAACCGCATCTAAAAAATAACGATCATGACTCACCAATAGTAGTGTTACATTTTGCTGATCTAAATAATGCTCCAGCCATTCAATCATTTCAACATCTAAATGGTTGGTGGGCTCATCCATCATTAATAAAGTATGTTGATGTGCAAACCCAATATCAATAAGGGTTTTAGCTAAGGCAATTCTTTTACGCTGACCGCCACTTAATTGTTTTACCGGATTATGTAAATGATGAATATTTAGTTTACTCAGGATCTGTTTTACTTTAGCTTCAAAATCCCAAGCCCCTAAATCATCCATTTCAACAATTAATTCTCCCATTTTTTCGCTATCATCCGTATCTATAGCAGCCTCATATCTCTTAATTACGTTTAAAATAGGGTGATTCAATTGAAAAATATTCTCCAATACTGTTTTATCTTCCTGAAACTGAGGATCTTGTTCAAAAAGGGCTACCGTAACCTCTTTATTGATTTTACAAGTACCCGAATCTGGGGTTTCAATTCCGGCTATAATCCGCAATAGTGTTGATTTTCCAACTCCATTCCTAGCAATTAGCGCAATTTTATCGCCCTCATTGATGTGGAATGATATATTCTTAAAAAGAGGGTTAATACCATAACTTTTGGTAAGCCCCTCAACTGAAACATAATGCATCCGGCAAAACTAAGTATCTTAGGCGCTAAAACATCAACCCCAATCTGTTTGTTTGTAACATGCTGAATAGCCCTTTTAGAAACCTGAGTATTAGAAACAAGCTTTTCCTTTCTCATTCTCTTATTTTATTAATAACGGTAGGTGTTATTTATATTACCATCAGAGTAAACGATAAACGCCTTCGTATTGAAGAACTACTATCTAAAGTAGAAGATATACGAATTCGTTCTCAACAGCAAAATGAGGCCAAGCAAGACTTTCTATTAAATGAACGCTATTCAGAAGATTTTTATAAAACAGGAAATAGCGAGGCAATACTGATACATAGCAATTTATTAAAGGATATTGATGCTGATATTGCTACTATTAATAAGAATACATTAAGTAGTAAACAAGAAATTAAAGAAAGTATTCTGCGAATTACGCAACAAGTTCATTTTCAAGATGCGCTATTTACTCGAATGGTAGATTCCGTAAAACAGTTAGGGTTTAGATCCACGGGCCTCGTGGGAAGCTTAGATAACTTCACTAAGGAACTAATTACGAGTAGGCTCATAAACCCCGTTATTGTTGATGCGCTTAAAAGAAAAGAACAACAATATGTTTTTTTAAAAGACAATAAAGCGGCTATTGAATTTGATACCCTTATTGTTAATACTATGCGCCAATATGCCAATAGCCCTTCTACAATTGCGGTACTGAATAGTTATCGAAATACTTTTCAACGAATTATTTCTTTAGAGAATAGCATTGGTTTTAATAAGCAAAAAGGCTTGAGAAGTGAGTTAGCAGAACAAAGTAAAAAAACAGATGAGCACGTAAAATCTATGATTGCTTCTATCAAAAAATCTTATGAGCAAGATTTAGCAAAATTAGAATGGATTTTCTTAGGATTAATTGGCATTGTATTCGCTGTTGGCTTATTGATTAGTTATGTATTGGCAGTTGAAATTACAAAGCCCATTATTGAACTGAATAATGCCGCGAAAGAAGTAGTGGCAACTAAGTTTAAAGATGATATTAATCCTAAATTTATTGATCGCCTACGAAAGGATGAGATTGGAGAGCTTACCCATAATTTTAATTTAGCAGTAAGAAAAATACGCAGAAGTATTCAAATCATCCAAGATAAAAATAACAGTCTTGAATTAAAGAATCGTCAATTTCTAGAAAACGAAACGGACCTAAAAAAGATAAATGCACAAAAGGATAAATTCTTATCCATTATATCGCATGATATGCGTGCTCCTTTATCGAGCATTATCGGATTCCTTGATTATTACAAAGACAACTTTAATAATTTTACCGAAACAGAGATAGATTTCGTATCAAGCAATCTAAATGCCCATGTAAAGAAAGTTGTGGAGATGTTGGATGGATTATTGCTATGGTCGCGTTCACAAACAGGAGAAATACAAACTAATTTACAACCGATTGACCTTGCACAAGTAATAACGGATACCGTTGATATTTTGAATCAAAGCGCAACTAACAAAAGAATTACGATTTCGCTTAATCTACATAATCAATTGGTTTGGGCCGATAAGAATATGAGTGCCTTTATAATCAGAAATGTATTATCGAATGCGATCAAATTTACGCACGAAGGTGGGCGCATTGAGATCCATACCCAACGTAATAAAAAATATGCTTTTGTGATCATTAAAGATAATGGCGTAGGAATTCCGGCAGAACATTTGGGTAAGCTATTTCAAGACAATGTGAATTTCTCCACTTTTGGTACTGCTAACGAAAAAGGCATTGGTTTAGGATTGGTATTATGTAAAGACTTTATGAATAAACAAAATGGTAATATAGAGATAGAAAGCTTCCCAGGTGAGGGAACAAGGGTTAATCTTTTATTTCCGTTGATAAGTTAGTGGATAGTGAATAGTGTAAAGTGTGTAGTAAACTCCCCTATACCCTATACCCTATACCTTAAAGCTTATGGCTTATTTCCGTAAATTTGCGGTATGAAGCAATTCACTATACCAGGGATGTACCGGAGCAGTTTGATTTCTACTATCAAACAACAAAGAAAAGCAGCCGATAAATTAAAAAAAGATTTTACACCCACCCTACTTGATTTGGGTGCATTACAAATTTATTTAGCCCGTCATTTTGGTTTTTGCTATGGTGTAGAAAATGCTATTGAAATTGCTTTTAGTACAATTGAAAATAACCCAGGGAAGCGTATTTTTTTATTGAGTGAAATGATTCATAATCCACAAGTTAATGCTGATCTTACACAAAAGGGAGTTCAGTTTTTACAAGATACATACGGTAAACAGCTAATTTCATTTGATGAATTGAGTGCAGATGATGTGGTTATTATTCCGGCCTTTGGAACCACCATTGAAATCGAAAAAATATTAACTGCAAAAGGTATAGCTATTGAGAAGTATAATACCACTTGTCCGTTTGTAGAAAAAGTATGGAATAGAAGCGAGCAAATTGCGCAGAAAGGATATAGCATTGTTGTGCATGGCAAACCAAAACATGAAGAAACAAGGGCCACTTTTTCGCATGCCGCAGAAAATACCCCAACTATTGTAGTAAACGACATGGAAGAAACTATATCGCTAGCCAAATACATTACTGGCGATAAAGATTTAGTTGAATTTTATACTGAATTCGCTGGAAGGTTCTCTGAAGGTTTTGACATTAGTAAAGACTTACAAAGGATTGGTGTTGTTAATCAAACAACCCAGTTGGCAACTGACACGCAAGCCATTTCAGATTATTTACGTAGTATTATCATGCAACACTATCAGTTAACAGATGCAACCATTGTGGAGCGCTTTGCTGATACAAGAGATACTTTATGTTATGCCACGAATGATAATCAGTCTGCCGTTGTAGGCATGCTAGAAACCGATGCAGATATAGCGCTAGTAATTGGCGGAAAAAATAGTAGTAATAGTTCTCATTTAGTGGAGCTTTGCGAAGCCAAATTGCCCACTTATTTTATTGATGCCACTGATAAACTCATAGATAATAATACTATTCAACACTGCCATTGGCGTACAAAAGAGTTAACCATTGTACAAAATTATTTACCTACTAAAAATCCAGCCCGCATTCTTATTACGAGTGGTGCCAGCTGTCCAGATGCTATTGTAGAACAATCCATAAGAAAGCTTGCCGGATTTTATAATGAGCTTGATCGGTTAGATCAATATTATCCTGAGAGTCAGTAATTTAATCCTATTCTTCTTCAGGTTTATTTTTTAGCATCCCTAATAATCGAAACACATTTTTAGTTACTACTTGCTTATTGAGCCAACTTGTATCAACGTTTTTTAATGCTACAAATCCATTTTGTTTGATCCCAGTTTCAATAAGGGTAAGTTCAAAATCGGTTTTATTATTAGCAATGAATATATAATCCCTGCCTTCATAGCGCACCACCGACTCTTCAGGTACAACAATTTGCTTACTGCCATTTTCCATAAATTCGCCATTTAAAAACATGCCTGGCAATAATTCATGGTTCGACTTCTCAAAATGGCAATGTACTAACCCTGCTCGAGCTTCATCCACATTTTTGGTAACCAATATTACTTCAACTTCATACTGCTTATTTGGTTGGTTTGCTAATGTAACAAAGGCTTTCATCCCTTTTTGTATCCTCCCTAAATCTTTTTCGAAAACAGTTAATGCCGCATGAATATCATTGGGATTAACCAATTCAAAAAGCACATCTGCAGGGTTAACATACTTGCCAATATTCACATTCACTTTAGTTACAAAGCCTGTAATGGGCGAACGAACAGCAACAGTTCGAGATATATTATTAACAGTAAGCTTTTGTGGATCGATGCCTATAATACGTAATTTTTCTTCAAAAGACTTTACCATCACTTGTGCAGCCTTGTATTCACTCAATACTTGCTGATAGTTTTTCTTACTTGTTGCTTCTTGGTCACTTAACTCTCGTTGTCGTTGAACATCAATAGCCAAGTATTCTAGTTTTGCCTTATCAATCAAATACTCTTGTTGCAATTCAACATAACTCTTGTCTTCCATCTCTGCAATTACTTCCCCTTTTGTTACACTCATACCAGGAAGTAAATGAGATTTTTTTAAATAACCACCTAAGGGGAAGCTTACAGAAACCATACTTTGAGGCGGCACATCTACTACCCCATTCACTTTTATCAGCTCATGCATTGTTGTTACTGCTGGTTTAGCATACGATAACTCAGCCTGCTTAAGCTGTGCTGGTGTTAATGTTAGCGAGGTTTCACTTATCGCTGCCTTAGCCTCCATTGGCGTTACACCCATTTGGTTTTCGCTTTTATTTTTGCAGGCAATAAAGGCAACTGCAATAAACAATATATGTATATGTTTCATCTTATTAATTGTTCAATAAATAATGTAGTTCAGCAGCAGTTATATGAAGCATACGAATTGCTTCTAACTGTTGCATATTAATTTGAATAGACTGATTAATTAATGTACCCCATTCAATATAGCCTATTTGTCCGTTTTTATAATTAAGGTTAGCTGTTTTAATCAGTAGATCAGCTTGCTTCTTACCAATTTGCTGATAATAGTCAACTGCTTTTGCATAGCGCTCATACTCGCCAAGAGCAGCTTGTACTTTAGTTTGTAGCATATTGCTAACCGCATTGCTTGAAGCAGTAGCCACCATTTCATTTATACTTGCTGCTTTTACTTTTTGTTTTTGCGCTTTGCTAAAAACCGGAAGCGACATAGCAACGGTAATAAATGAAAATCTATTCCCAACATCGTATAAGCGTTCTGTTCTATCAGGGCGCATCTGCCATCCACTTAGCGATTGATTGCTGTAGCCAATCATCCAATCGGGCTTAAGCTTAACTTTTGCCATTTCTGTTTCAGCAATAAATTGATTTTCTTGCGACTTATAAAATGCAAGTAGTGGATTATTCCTCCATTGTACAGAATCAAATAATTGCTTATTCGATTGTAAAGGATCGCTTGGTGTAAATACAGTATCTGTTTGAAGTATTATACTCAATTGTTGTTGTGTGGCTCTTTTTTCTGCATACTGCTGGGTAATAAGCAATTTGTTTTGCATTACTAAATTATCAAGAACTGTTTTTTCTAATAAATTAGTTTCTCCTTTCTCTAAGCGAAGCGCGGCAATTTTTTGAAATGGCGCCAGCGAGCTATCTAACTGTACTAAGAGGTTAATTGCGGCTTGTTGGTATTGCAGCTGCGTATAGATTTGCCTTACAGATTTCTTTACATCTGCCTCTTGCAATTTTGTATTGGCTTGCGCAGTTTGAAAAAAACTTTCTAACACATTTTTTTGTTTTTGATAGAACCCAACTGGAGCCAATGGCTGCATAACTGAAACCTTTGCATCAAAAGCATATGTATTATAGCTCCCTAAATCGGTACTAAACTGAGTTTTGGGTATTTCTCTGTAGGATTCTTTTAAGGTTGAATAGTATTGTTCCTGCATGCGCCCTACTTTCAAAATAGCCGACTTCTCACTGGCTTTCTGCAACAATTCGGGTAAGCTAGCTTTTGCTGTTGGCCCTTGTGCAATTCCTGCAATAGGCACAAGTATAGTTGCTAACCAACAAATTGTTTTTATGCTAATCGTTGTTTTCTTATTATCCAGTAGTAAGAATAAACAAGGCAAAACAAGTAAGGTAAGTAAGGTAGCTGTAATTAATCCACCTATTACTACCGTTGCTAATGGTCTTTGTACCTCTGCCCCTGCTCCATTGCTTAATGCCATTGGCAAAAATCCTAACGACGCCACTGCCGCAGTCATAAGTATAGGGCGTAATCTAGCTACGGTTGCTTCCATAATAATTTGTTGAATTGCATGATCTGGATAAAGTAATTTTTGCTTTCGAATTTCTGTTATCATTACAATGCCATTTAGAACAGCTACGCCAAACAAAGCAATAAACCCAACCCCCGCAGAAATACTAAAGGGCATACCACGTAACCACAAACTAATAATACCTCCAGTAGCTGATAAGGGAATTGCAGAAAAAATTAAAAGTCCGTAACTGAGTTTTCCAAATGTTATATACAACAATATCAAAATAAGCAATAGTGCAATTGGTACGGCAATAGCTAATCGAGAAGTTGCATGTTGAAGATTCTCGTATTGTCCGCCATAAGTAATATAATACCCTGCAGGCAATTTAACGGTTTGCTTAATTTTATCTTGCAATGTTTGAACTATGGTTTGTACATCTTTACCTCTCACGTTAAAGCCTACTGTTATTCTTCTTCTTCCATCTTCGCGCTGAATTTGATACGGACCATCTTTTAAAGATACAGTTGCTAATTGATTGAGGGGTACTTGCAAACCATTTGCAACCCCAACTAATAAATTATCAAACTCTGCGGTATTTAAACGCTGACTTTTATCAAGCCTTATAACCATATCAAATCGCTTATCGCCTTCAAATACAATTCCTGATTTAGCCCCTGCATAAGCTGATTCGATCGTTGCATTTATATCGGCGATACTTGCCCCAAAACGGGCAATTGCAGCACGATTATAGGTAATGACCCATTGTGGAATGCCTGTAACCGTTTCTACATAAATATCTTTAGCACCTTCAATAGTAGTTATCTTATCACTTAATTTCCCTGCAATTGTTGATAAACTATCTAAATCATCACCAAAAACTTTACAAACAACATCTTGTCTGGCGCCGGTCATTAATTCATTAAATCGCATTTGTACGGGGAATTGAAAGCCAGTAGTGATACCTGGAATCTGTTGAAGCTGGCTACTCATTTTCTCTGCAAGCTCATCAAAGCTTTTTGCAGAAACCCATTGCTTTTTATCTTGCAAAATAACCATCATATCCGCCGCCTCCATCGGCATCGGGTCAGTAGGAATTTCTCCTGCACCAATTTTTGTAACAACTTTCTTCACTTCAGGAAAAGAATCTAGTAAAAGTCGAGCGGCTTTTTGTGATACTTTTACCGTGCTATTCAATGAAGCCCCTGTTAGCAAACGAGTGTCCACAGCAAAATCACCTTCTTCTAACTTTGGGATAAACTCGCCGCCTAAAGTAGTTAGCAACCATATAGAAACAGCAAATAGTAACACATTGATACCTATGATAATTTTAGGTATGGCAAGTACTTTTCCAAGTATATTTTTGTACCATTGGGATGCAGCATACATCCATTTATCCGTAAAACTATCTTGCGATTTAATTTTCTTGCTTAAGAATAAAGCACTCATCATTGGCACATAAGTAAGTGAAAGCAATAAGGCGCCAATGATACTGAAGGAAACTGTTTCAGCCATTGGACGAAACATTTTACCTTCTATACCTTGTAAAGAAAGAATGGGCAGGTATACCACAAGAATAATTAACTGACCAAATGCAGCTGCATTCATCATACCTGAGGCACTTTTCCCTACTTCGTCATCCATTTGTACTTGTGAAAGTTGATGTGTTTTATTATCTGGAATCTCAAGTTTTAATTTATGCAATACCGCTTCTACTATGATTACCGCACCGTCTACAAGCAGTCCAAAATCGAGTGCCCCAAGGCTCATAAGGTTTCCGCTTGTACCTGTGAGATTCATCAAAATCAATGCAAAAAGTAATGAAAGTGGAATTACTGATGCTACAATTAGACCGGCACGTAGATTACCTAAGAATAATACGAGTACAAAAATTACTATGAGTGCTCCTTCTAATAAATTTGTTTTAACTGTACTAATGGCATTATTTACCATTTTGGTACGATCAAGAAATGCTTCAATTTTTACACCTTCAGGTAATGTGGTTTCAATTTGTTGTATTTTTTCCTTAATTGCTTTTACAACCTCATTGCTATTTTCTCCCTTCAACATCATAACAACAGCACCAGCTACCTCTCCTTCATCGTTGTAAACAGTGGCTCCATATCGAATGGCTTCCCCAAAGTTAACGGTAGCTATATCGCGAACAAGTATGGGTATATCTGCATTTACTCTTTTAATCACTATATTCTCAATATCATCAATTGAGCTAACTAACCCCTCTGTTCTAATAAATAAAACGTTATCCCCTTTTTCTATATAAGCGCCACCCGTGTTCTGGTTATTCGATTCTAACGCATGAAACACATCTGCAATGGTAAGCCCCATACTTTTGAGCTGATCAGAACGAACGGCCACTTCATATTGCTTTACGGATCCGCCAAAACTACTTACATCGGCAACGCCTTTAGTACCCAATAATTGTCGGCGTACGATCCAATCTTGGATGGTACGTAGTTCTGACAAACTGTATTTTTCTTCATACCCTTTTTTAGCTTTAACAACATATTGAAAAATTTCACCTAAGCCTGTTGTAACAGGACCAAGTGTTGGCACGCCCATTCCTTTCGGGATTTCTTGTTGCACTTGCACTAATCGTTCGCTTACTTGTTGTCGCGCCCAATACACATCAGTTTGATCATTAAATACTATCGTAACTAAGCTCAAACCGAAGCGAGAAAAGCTACGTTGTTCTTTAATACCAGGAATATTTCTGGTAGATTGTTCTATCGGGAATGTGATAAAGCGTTCTACATCAGGCGCCCCTAAACCCGGTGTTGTGGTAATAACCAACACTTGGTTATCTGTAATATCTGGAACTGCATCTATAGGCAGTTTTTGGAAAGCTATGATGCCCGCAATAACTAGTAGTAGGGTACCAATACCAACTAATAGTTTATTACGAACAGAAAATCGAATAATTCTGTTTAGCATAAACAAAGATTGTTCAGGTAAGACACCTGAAGATGAAATAATAATTACTTAAAAGCTAAACAGTTCGGGGAGGCTGGAAAATATTCGGCAAATGATCAAATGAGTAATTAGCCTCTTTAAAGAAAAAATTGATAAGAGGCAGTGGTGTAGCTGGTGGAATACTTATTCCCATTCTTTGTGTAGGCAAACTTATAGCATTAACCATACAACCATCAGAGTCGTGCGTTTTAAAAGGCAACTGCATATCCTGATCAAAATCTTCATCTACAACGATAGGGTCGATATAATGTATTTTGATAAACCCTGAAAGCGTAAGATGATTATCCTCCCCTTTATGAATTATAAAATGCTTAATAAAAAGCGGAGCTTTGAGCAACTGATATGCTTCAGTAGCCCCAAAGAAATAAATACACAATGTTAGTATGGCCAATGCCTTTTTCACTAAGTGAAGTTACTTAAAATTCTATTAACTATAAATAGTTAATATGCTACAGTTATACCCATTCCAAAACCCATATCACTATCATAATGCGACCTAATGGCAATTGTTCTACTTACTATATATTGTAAACCAGTCATATACTCTTTATCACTATTCACCATAAAAGAAAATCGCATTCTTTTTGAGATGGGAATATCTTCTCTTGCTAATTGTAGTCGAAAATTACCATTTGTAAACACTTCAGCTTGAAAACGAACCAACATAGGTAAGGTATAATTAATACCTATGCTCAACAAAGCTCTATTATCTTTTGTATTTGCTTGCCCGAATATATTTTTCTCCTGCTCATCTATCCCCATTTCTCTAAATCGCCAATCAAATCCAATAAAGGGCATTAACCATTGCATTTTACCTATATATCTACCGATATGTGTTTCGGTTTCATAACCATGCATGGCATTGTACCCCAACCTCCATTCTGACCCAATGCTCCACCTAGTATTTTGTAACATGAGTTCACCATCATTTCCATTGGTAGCAAAATCATTTTGAAGCATTGCATGAAACTTTCTATCATCTGCAAAAAGTTTTCGCTTGGCTAAAATAGGATTGGGTATTAATGGGTTAGACGACTGACTATCATAACTAATTACCCGGCCCATACCACTCATCATGTGATATAATATATGGCAGTGAAAAAACCAGTCGCCCTCAACATTCGCATTAAACTCAAGGGTATCGGTTTCCATAGGCATGATATCAATAACATTCTTTAAAGGGGCGTAAGCACCCTGTCCGTTAAGCACCCTAAAATCATGACCATGTAAATGCATGGGATGCCGCATCATTGATCCATTGTATAAAATTAATCGCAGGTTCTCCCCTTTCTTCACTTGAATTTTATCGGCTTCAGAAACTACTTTATTATCCAAACTCCATACATATCTATTCATATTACCGGATAGTTCAAAGCGCAGAACCTTTGTTGGCGCTGAACTTGGCAATGTAGTTGCATGTGGAGATTTAAGCATGGAATAGTTCAAAGTTTTGATTTCGAGGTTTTCTGGGTACATCACTGTGTTCATATCCATTTGATTCAAACTCATCTGCATACCCATATCGTTCAAATCTCCATTCATCTTCATCATTCCATTCATCATCTTCATTCCCTCGAAATATTTCAATCTTGGTAATGGTTCTATTACTTGTTTTATTCCTTTCCCTAAGAATAGGCCAACTCCTTTCGTTCGATCTTCTGTAGTTGCAGAAAATTCATATGCTAAACTATCTGATGGTATTGTTACTACAATATCATAAGTTTCAGAAACTGCAATCATCAATCTATCTACCTCAACAGGCTCAACATCATTTCCATCATTAGCTACAACGGTTATTTTCCCGCCGCCATACCGCAACCAGAAATATGAAGAAGCACCACCATTAGAAACCCTAAGTCGAACTTTATCACCAGCTTTTAATAGGCTGCCATTAATCTCTTTTATGTGATTCGCTTCTACCCCATTCATGAGTACTTTATCATAATACACATCACTTACATCCATTGCCAACATTCGTTTCCATTCATTTTTCAGCTTTGTAGAGAGGTGTCCTTCTTGAATAGCTTCTGCATAGCTTTGTACTGCATTTTTGCGAATCGCAAACCAATCATTTGCATTATGCAACATACGATGAATATTTTCTGGCTTATAGTCTGTCCATTCACTTAATATTAAAGGCATCGTTGGTAAATCATCAATCCCCTTCCTGAAGTTTTTATCGCCTCCCTTTTTAAGCATAACAAAACTTCCATACATGCCTATTTGTTCTTGTAAGCCACTATGGCTATGGTACCAATGTGTTCCATGTTGTATGATGGGAAATCTATAAGTATGTGTTTCACCTGGCTTAATCGGCATTTGTGTTAGATAAGGAACCCCATCTTCTTTATTGGGTAGTA
>JBDKJW010000050.1:0-12736 GCA_039796395.1 Bacteroidota bacterium | reverse complement strand
GGCATTTTTACATCTGCTTTATCGGGGCCCATTACACTTACAAAAACTTTTTCTGTTTTCTTAATTTCATTGGCAAATGCATTCACTTCTTCTAACTTAATACCTGGTAATAATTCTTTTTTATAGTTGAATTCATTTTCAATGCCAGGGATGGGTTCTGCTTCCAAGAAATTACGAATATATTCTTCTACCAATACAGAAGATTCTGTTTTATCTCTATTATTATACGCACGCTCCATTGAGGCAAACTGTTGCTTCTTCGCACGATCTAATTCACTTTGCGTGAATCCAAATTTCTTTACTCGCTCAATCTCTGTTGCCATGGCATTAAATGCGGTATCTGCTCCTTTTTTACCAGCAATCGCAAATCCACTAAACGCATCAAATCCACGTGCAAAAGAACCAAAACCAACACCCGCATACGTATAAGGAGGGTTAGCACTCTGCGCCAATTCTTGTAAACGTTGATTTAATAGCGATACAAACATGCTCTTAAGCATGTTCTCTCTGCGATAATCGCCAATAGTAACTTCGGGTAAACTTTTAACCGGACTATACTCCAACGAAATCTGGATATTCGTTGCTTCTTTATCTGTTAACACCATCGCTTCTGGTGTAGTGCGTGCTTGTAAAGGGAACATCGTTCTAGGGCGAGGATTTGCCGGATTCTTTAATCCCCCAAAATATTCCTGAATCATTTTCTCCGTAGCAGCCACATCAATATCACCTACTACCACTACAGCCATCAAATTCGGACGATACCAATCTCTATAAAAACGCTTGATCGCATCGTATTTAAATGTTTTTAAAATACTGTCTTTACCAATGGGTAATCGTGTTGCATATTTTGATCCTGCATACTGGCGAGGGTAAATTTTACGGAACATTCTATCTTCTGCACCCTTACCTAATCTGCTTTCTTCGAGTACAACAGCGCGTTCATCATCTATTTGTTTATGATCGAATAGTAAACCCGATGCCCAATCTTGTAATACCTGCATTCCTTTTTTGTAATTACTTGGATCACTTAAAGGAATGGGAAGAATATAAACGGTTTCATCAAAACCAGTATATGCATTTAAATCGGCACCAAAATCAACCCCAATACTTTGTAAGAAACTTACTAATTCATTTTTTTTAAAATTCTTAGTACCATTAAAAGCCATATGCTCTGTAAAGTGCGCCAAACCTTGCTGGTCAGTATCTTCTACAATAGATCCGGCATTAACTACTAAACGGAGTTCAACTTTTTTCTCTGGCTTTTGATTAGCACGTATATAATAAGTTAATCCGTTGGCTAGTTTGCCAATCTTTACTTTTTGATCTTGTGGAAGAACGGTTTCAAATTTTAGTTGAGCTTGCGTAACTACAAGCAATAGCAAACCGAGGGTGAGCAGTAAGCTTTGTTTTTTCATTGAAAATTAAGTTTAGGGCAAAATAACCCACTTTCACTGATTTTCCTTGAAAAACAATATACCTGATTTGAATACTTTGTTAAAACAATTATTTCAAAACTTCTTGTATAGGGCTGCCAATTGTTCCACTTGGTTGCTGAATATGCAATAAAGCCGCTATAGTTGGGGCAATATCTTTCATATAGGTTTCCCTATCTGTTCTTCCTTTTTTTACACCCCAGCCATAAAATAAAAGTGGTATATGCGCGTCGTATTTATACCATAAGCCATGGGTTGTACCCGTTGCACCGCCATCAATATATCCTGACTTTAGCACAAATTGAATATCACCATTTCTTCTCCAATAAAAGCCCTCGGCTAACTTTTCTCTTAATAATTTGGGCGCTGGGTAGGTAAGAATATCTTCTGTAGAAAACACAGATAAAACGGATTCTTGTTTACGGATATAGTTAATTATATGTTGTATGATGGCTCGCTTATCAGCCTTCAAACTATCTATCTTTTCATGATCTATATGCACCTGATAATTAAACATGCTTACAATGGCATTGCTCACACCAAATTGTTCTTTAATGGCTGGGTTTAAATCTGCCACCCATTTTTTATCATCCATGGTTCCACCGGGCAATTTATTTTCTTTCATAAATCCAGGTACATGGGCAACAGCATGATCTGCACTTAAAAAGGCGGTATATTTTCCTTTACCAACCTTAGCATCTAAGAAGTCGAATAACTTCCCTAACTCTTCATCTAAGCGCACATAATCATCTACCATTTCCCAAGAGTTTGGTCCGAAAGCGTGACCAATATAATCGGGTGAAGAAAAACTAACGGCTAAAAAATCGGTTACTTCATCTGTTCCCAAACCTTCTGCAAGTATAGCAGCTTTAGCCATTTCAGCCGTTATGGTATTGCCATGTGGGGTAGAAGGTAATTGTCCGTAACCGCCCGATACAACCTTTAATGTATATGGCATTTTTGTTTGCTCTTTCCCAAATGGTGTGCCTTCATACGGTTTTTCATCAACAGTTGAATATGCTAAATACTGCTCATCTTTTAATGATTTGTTCCAACCCAATTTTAATAATGAATCGGGTAATTTTCTATTGTTGAAATCATTTACCCAAGTTGGTAATTCATTTCTATAATAAGTGCTTGTTATAAAATATCCACTCTTCGCATCAAACCAATAGGCACCGTTGGCACTATGTCCGGCTGGAATAATAGCCCCTCTATCTTTAATAGCAATACCAATTACTTTACTTTTAAAATTACTGGCTAGTCTTAATTCATCCGTAATAGTGGTGGTGAGCATATTGCGCGGACTCATTTGTCCATCACTAGCACCCGCTGTTCCTACACCATTGGTAGATTTATCTTCTGTACAATACACGGCTCTTTTTAATTGTCGATCGTACCAAGCATTACCCGTTATGCCATGAATAGCCGGAACAGTTCCTGTATAAATCCCAGCATGGCCACAAGCCGTTACAGAGGGGGTATAGCTAATTTGTGTGTTCTCGCAGCTAAATCCTTCATTCATCATTCTTTTAAAACCACCGGTAGCCTTAAAAAGAGGGTTATAACGGTATAAATAATCCCAACGCATTTGATCTATTACAATACCCACAACTAATTTTGGGGCTGTTTCAGCCGTTTTGGGAGTAACGGTTTTTTGCGCGAAAATGGGCTGTATAAGACTTAATATAATGACTGCAGTGTTAAAAAAAACCGCAAAAATGGTTGAAGAAAGATAGCGAACGATCATGTTACTGTTTTAAAGTGTTAAAGATAGGGGGATGATTGGATATGGGTTTGTGTTTTGGGGCATTATGACTAATTTTGCACCAAATTTTATAAAAAATAATCACAAATTGGTATGGCAGATATTTTTGAAAAGCTCACCCGAAATTACGGTCCATTAGGACAACACCGCGAACGCGCGCATGGTTATTTTGCTTTCCCGAAGTTAGAAGGTGAAATTAGTAGTAGAATGAAGTTCCGTGGCAAGGAAATGATTGTATGGAGTTTGAATAATTATTTAGGCCTAGCGAATCATCCTGAAATACGTAGAGTAGATGCAGAAGCTGCACAACAATATGGCTTAGCCTATCCTATGGGTGCGCGTATGATGAGCGGAAACTCTAATCATCATGAGCAATTAGAAAAAGAGTTAGCTGAATTTGAAGGGAAGGAAGATGCGATACTGATGAATTTCGGTTACCAAGGTATCATGAGCGCTATCGACGCTGTTTGCGGCCGTCATGATGTAATTGTGTATGATGCAGAGAGTCATGCTTGTATTATTGATGGCTTACGTTTACACCCGGGCCATCGGTATGTGTTTAAACATAATGATGTTGAAGATTGTGAAAAGCAATTGATTCGAGCTACACAATTAATTGAAAAACAAAAAGCGGGTGGTATTTTATTGATTACGGAAGGCGTATTTGGTATGGCAGGTGATCAAGGTAGGTTGAAAGAAATTTGCGACCTCAAAACAAAATATGAATTCCGTATTTTAGTAGATGATGCGCACGGTTTTGGTACATTGGGTAAAACAGGCGCCGGTGCTGGTGAAGAGCAGGGCTGTCAAGATCAAATAGATTTATACTTCTCTACTTTCGCTAAAAGCATGGCATCCATCGGTGCATTCTTAGCAGGTGATAAAGCGATCATCGATTTTATTCGTTACAATATTCGTTCTCAAATTTTTGCGAAGAGCTTACCCATGCCGATTGTATTGGGTAACTTAAAACGTTTAGAAATGTTACGTACCATGCCCGAGCTAAAAGAAAAGTTATGGAGCAATGCACGTAAACTACAGAGCGGCTTAAAGCAACGTGGTTTTGATATTGGTAAAACAGATAGCCCTGTTACACCTGTTTATATGAAGGGTGGGGTAGAAGAAGCTACTGCTATGGTAATGGATTTAAGAGAGAACTATGGTGTATTTGCTTCAATTGTTGTTTACCCAGTAATTCCTAAGGGACATATTATTTATCGCCTCATCCCATCTGCGGCACATACCGATATTGATATTGAAGAAACACTAAAAGCTTTTAGTGAAACAAAAGCCAAGCTAGATGCCGGTGCTTATAAAGTAGAAGCAATACCGGATATGGCGGGGTAGTTTTAGTAAATAAGTAGAATAAGTAAATAAGTAACTAGGTAGAATAAGTTTACTTAGTTACTTATTCTACCTAGTTTACCTATTCTACTTTACAACTTCCCAATCAACTCTTTTCCAAATCTTACATAATCAGCGTTTTTAGCTTCAGTAGCAATAGCAATACATTTTTCTGCACTGGCTTTTGCGGCTACTTTATCGCCCATTTCTTTTTGAATTTTAGCGGTTAGTAAGAACAACCAAAACGCTTTTGGATTAGCATCTGTGGCTTTCTTTGCATTTACTAAAGCCTTATCATATTCTTTAGTCCACTCAAAATAAAAATTAGCGGCAGCTTGATAGCTAGCAGGATTTATAGGATCTGCACTCAACGCTTTTTCTACCTGTGCGCGAATACGATCTTTAATATTAGTACTCATAGGAATACTTACCGCAGTTGTTGCCCACATTAAATGTAACTCACAACTTTCTGGTTGAATATTGGCAAACTGCATGGTAAAAGTTTCCATAGCCGTAGCCATTTTCATTGCTTTTACTTTAAAACGAACCACATCTTCGCTTTCTTTATAACCATCAGTACCCCAGTTATTCAATCCTTTATTGATAACAATTTCCCAAGTTTCTTTTCCTGGAATAGTGTACAACACATAAGAACCCGTATCTAATAATTTTCCACCCATCATTATATTATCAGAAAAATACAAACGCGTGGCAGCATTTGCACCTGTGCGCCAAAGCTGATTAAGCGGGGCTAATTCGCTGCCTTCTTTCATAATGGTACGGCCTTTAATATTGGGCCGCGAATAGGTAAGATCAATTTTACCTAAACCAAATTCTTGGGAAATTTTTTGAGTAGGACTTGGTTGCGGCATTCTGATTTGTGAGAAGCCTGTAAGGCTGCATAATAATGCAGCTGCTAAGATGGTTTTTTTCATTGTACTTGTTTTGTAAGCACAAACCTAATTGAAGTCTGTCAATTTTTCTTCGAAAAATTTAGTCCGAAAGTCTGTGAGTCCGAAAGTTAGTTAAATTGTCTACGGTCTACGGTCTATCGTCTAATTGAATCCCGGATGAAATCGATGTAAAGTCTCTCGTAGATAGTCGCGATCTAAGTGCGTATAAATTTCGGTGGTGGTAATGCTTTCATGCCCCAGCATTTCTTGAACAGCCCGTAAATCGGCGCCTCCTTCAACCAAATGTGTAGCAAATGAATGGCGGAATGTATGGGGCGAAATGGTTTTAGTAATTCCTGCTTTGGCAGTTAAAGATTTGATGATTAGGAAAATCATTACACGGGTAAGATTTCTACCCCGTTTATTTAAAAAAACAATGTCTTCAAAACCAGGTTGAATGGTAATTTGATTACGAACATTATTTCTATAAATCTGAAGATATTTCACGGCATCAGTGCCAATAGGTATTAATCGCTCTTTATCTCCTTTACCGGTAACACGTATAAAACCTACATCTAAGTACAAACCTGAAATAGTAAGGTTTACTACTTCACTTACACGTAAGCCACAGCTATACATCAATTCTAAAATAGCTTTATTTCTAGTGCCTTCTGGACTGCTCAAATCTATTTGATTAATAATAGCTTCTATTTCCTCAAAACTTAATGTATCCGGTAATTTTCTTTTTGTTTTAGGAGCATCCAACAGAATAGAAGGGTCGTTAATGGTTATTTGTTCTATCAAACAATATTTATAAAAACTTCTTATACCTGAGATAATACGTGCTTGTGAAGTAGCCGTCATGCCTAACTCGCCGATCCACTGTATAAAGCCTTGTAAGTCTTGTACCACAAGGTCTCCAGGCTTTTTTGGGCTTTTGTGTGCTAATAAGTATTCCGTTAACTTATCCAAATCACGCATATAGGCTTCTACCGAATTATCACTTAGTGATCTCTCGAGTTGTAAATAAGCTTTATATCCTTTTTTATAGGGTTCCCACATACTAGTAACTAGGTAACTAAGTAAATAAGTTGCTAAGATACCTAGTTACTTAGTTACATAGTTACTTCGTAACTAATTATCCGTACATTCGCCTTCTTTAAAATATGAGCATGCAGGTTAATCTTCGTTCGTTTAAACAAAAAGTACGTCATCATCAGAAAAAAATGAAACGTTTTTTGAGTAAGGTAGAAAAAAATCCACCTAGAGGATTAGATGCTTTAGCAGAGGTACTAGATAAAGAAGTTTGGAAAGAAGTTGATTGTTTGAGTTGTGCTAATTGCTGTAAAACAATGAGTCCAACATTTACGGTAAAAGATATTAAACGCATTGCTACGCATTTTGAAATAACACCTAAAGAATTCAAAGAAAAATGGTTGTTTTTTGATGAAGAAGATGGAGACTGGATGAATACCAACCAGCCTTGTCAGTTTTTAAATACAAAAAATAACATGTGTAGCATCTACGAAGTACGCCCGGTAGACTGTGCAGGTTTCCCACATCTTACTAAAAAGAAAATGATGGAGTACATTCATGTGCACCAACAGAATGTAGCTTATTGCCCCGCTACTTACAAGTTTGTTGAGAAGCTAGCGGAGAGGTTAAAGCAATAGGAGAAAGGGAATAGGGAATAGGGAGTAAGGAGTAAGGTATAAGGTATAAGGTATAAGGTATAAGGGTTATTTTTTTAGCAGCCCTTGTATTTCTAGCCAATCTCCAAAGCGTTCAATCCACGAATCACTTGGTAGGTTTTGTTTTCGCATACCAAAGCCATGTCCGCCAGTACTATACATATGTAATTCGGCGGGGTGTTTTGCTTCCACCCATTTTGTATATAATGAAACGCTATGTGGTGCTAAGCCCATCTGATCGTTTGTAGCTGCAGCAATAAACATAGGCATCGCATCAGTACCTACTGGTTGAGGCGTTGGTGGAAAAAAAGCATAAATGGGAGCAACAAAATCAGGTCTATTTTCTTTAGTATAACCAAAAGCGGCTGATGCGGCAACAGTGCCACCTGCAGAGAATCCGATAATACCAATGCGAGAGGGATTGATATTGTATTTTGCTGCATTTGCACGTACATATTCAATGGCTTTTTTACCATCGGATACGGCCATACCAATTATTTTGGTGGTAATGGAATCCATTTTGCCACCCTGAACCTTTGTCATCATTTCCATAGCCGGGTCGTTTGTTTCACTTTTAAATAAACGGTATTTTAATACAAAAACAGTTACACCTTTTGATGCTAACCAATGGGCAACATCAAAGCCTTCACTATTGATGGAGAGGAGTTGGAAGCCGCCACCCGGACAAACAACAACAGCAGTGCCATTGGCTTTTGTAGGGTTGGGTTTTACAACAGTAAGCGATGGTTGCGTTACATTATATACAATTTTTGTATTGAAAGTTTTATTATCCTGTGATCCTTCTTGCCAATTCCAATTTTCGGTACCTGGTGCTTTGCCTTTGTAAAGCCAAATGATTTCGGGATCTTGGGCTTGTACACTAATACTAAAGGCAATGATGAAAAAGAAGGAAATTATTTTTTTCATATAAGCAATTTGAAAGTAAGGTACGAAAATTATAAAATTAACTTAGCAATTTTGCCCGTAGATCCTGCTAAATAAACCGTATTTCCTTTTTTAGCCGTTGCGCAAACGTGGAAAGAAAGAGGGCTGATCAACGTCCAGTTTTTACCCCCATCTTTCGATATATCAATACCCGATGTGCCGCAAGTTAATAAAGTATTTTCATTGATATAAGTTACACAGGATCGATAGCCATGTGGCGCTGTTTCCGGAGTAATCATTTCTATATACCCCTTTCTGAAAATAATGATATTACTATTTGCTGTAGCCATTGTATCTGCTGCATAATCGCCGCCAACAATCATTCCATATTTTTCATTGGGAGAGATAGCGATTGAATTAGCACCACTACTTCCACCCATCTTCAATTGTAATTCCAGGGGCATGGCAGATAGTGAGGGCATTGAAAACAAACGAGTGGCACTGCCGCCGCTTACAAATAGCAATTTATTTTTTAATGATTTTTTGCCTGCATATATATTAGAACCACTTGATGCAAAGAAAGCCTCATTAGCTGCGAATATTGGGTCGGTATTTTCTGGTTTTATTTTCCGCCAATGTTCTCCAAAATCTGTTGTTTTTAATAAGTATAGATGTTGATCTAGCGGGTCGCCAATGGCATAGCCCTTATTACCTGTAAAATCCATAGCATCTATAAAAACACCCTTGGTAGTATCTTCAAAAACCTTGTACCAATTTTTGCCCCCGTCTTTGGTTTTTAAGATAAGTCCGGGTTCCGCTACTGCTAAAACAATAGCTGTGTTTTTATCAAAAGCTGCTATATCTCTAAAGTCTCTTTTTTCATAGCCCTTTACTTTCATCCATCCCCAGTTTTTTCCGCCATCAATAGATCGGCCAACGGTACCGTTGCTACCACTCACCCAAACGATATTATCGGTAACAACACTAAGCCCACGATATGATACTTTCTGAGAGCTGTCGAGGATTTGAATTTTGGGTTCTTGTGCAAAAAGAATATTACATAGAAGCAACAAGCAAAACCCGATGAATATTTTATTTTTCAAGTAGTTACATTTGCAATAAAATTAGGAATTAAAATAACCCTTCGACGAGCTCAGGGTGACATTTGTAGAAAATATATTATTTCGTAACCAGATGTTAAACTGAGTTGTCACCCTGAGCTTGTCGAAGGGTCGTAACCCGAAACTCGTAACTACATGATCCCATATTGGATGAGCCGCACGCAGTTATTATTAGGTGATGAGCCTATTGCGCAATTAATGAGTAAAAATGTATTGGTAGTTGGGCTAGGTGGAGTAGGAGGCATTTGCGCAGAAATGATCGCTAGAGCCGGGGTTGGTAAAATGACGATTGTGGATGCTGATACCGTTGATTTAAGTAATGGGAATCGACAAATTCCCGCTTTACATTCTACTGCTGGCAAGTTAAAAGCAGAAGTGATGGCGGAGCGATTGAAAGATATAAATCCCGCACTTGATCTTACGGTAAAAGTGATTTATATAAAGAATGAATTAACGGATCAATTATTAGATGAGCAGCAGTTCGATTATGCGGTAGATTGTATTGATACACTATCTCCCAAAGTATTTTTTATTAAAGCTTGTTTAGATAGAAAAATTCCGATCGTAAGTTCATTAGGTGCTGGTGGAAAAATAGAGCCCTCTATGGTGCAGGTTACAGATATCTCCAAAACTTATCAATGTAATTTGGCGGCTTATGTAAGAAAGCGCTTACATTCATTGGGTATTTATAAAGGGCTTACCGTTGTTTTCAGCGCCGAAAAAGTAGATCAAACTAAAATTATTGAAACGGAGAAAGCCTTTCCTAAAAAATCTATTATTGGTACTATTTCTTATATGCCTGCTATATTTGGTTGTACGGCTGCTAGCGTGGTAATTCGAGGGTTGATGAAATGATTATTCAATACAATAAACTTCCCTCCACCTTACTCCTCCAATCATCTACCTTTAAAGCCTTGGTAATAGCAACTAAGAATTGTGGAAATGCTAATGTAAAGAGTGCTTCAGCATTATCGATACCTAATAGTTTATCTAAATGCTTACTACCAGTAGGGTTAGCATGTGTATAATAACGATGCCAACTAAAATGTCTTGGATGAATATCTATAATTAGCTTTATTAAAATTAATCCAAAAAACACGGGTTTAAAATCGGCAGTGGCCATTACTTTGAATGCTAGTCCATTGCAAATTTCTCCCTTGTACTTTTCTTCTCCCGAGATAAAGGAAATACTTTCGAATTCTAATTCATCACGAAACATATTCCTTAATAAACCAATAAGTACGCTTGCTTCTAACCAGGGTGCTGCAACTGATTGAAAAGAAAGGTTAGTTCCTCTTCCTTCACTCAAATTTGTAGCCTCTAAAAAACATAAGCCTGGGTATAATTGCATGGCGCCAAAAGATTGAATGGCCGGAGATGTAGGCACGAAGGATAATCCCCAGTTTGGTTGTAGCATATTTCTATTCCAACCCTCACAAGCTATTACTAATAAATTTGCATTGATATTTCTTTCATTATTAAAGTAAATAGCTAATTCTCCCAATGTGCAACTATGCCGAATAGGGATAGTCCACCTACCAATGTAAGAACTACAGTTTTTTGAAAGCATTGGCCCTTCCACCCAATGCATACTCCCACCAATCGGATTCGGTCGGTCGAGTAGTATAAATTTTTTATTCCATTTTGCACAGGCTTCTAAGGCATAACTTAAAGTCCATAAATAAGTATAGAATCGAACACCCACATCAGGAATATCAAATAGCAATATATCTATATCACTTAAATCATGTTCGCTGGGTGCTAGTTTTGCGCCATATAAACTTATTATTGGCAACTGCGTAAGCTCATCAATTCCATCATCAATAAATGCCCCATCTGCTCCTCGTGTATCTAAACCATGCTCCGGTGAAAATAGTTTTATAATGTTGAACCCGTTATCAATCAAAGTTTTTCGGGAAGAGATACCTGTAGCTGTGGTAGCGGCGTTATTCGTAATCAACCCAATGTTAACATTCTTCCAAGATGGATTATTTTGTATGGCAATATCAATACCAAATTTGATCATAAGTTGCTAAATGCTGTTTTTAGTTTTAATTGTTCTACAACATTATATATAATCGGACAACGATCGTAATGCATAAACACCGTAAATAAACGCTTTGTAAAACCGGCAATATGCAAAGCAGGAAATTCCCTACATCCCGCGAAGCGGTAATCATAAACGCTACATTTATTATCATGTAAAAAACAACAGGGTATCTGATTGATCAACATCATGCCATTAGCCCCTTTCTCAATATACTTTTCTTCGAAATTAGGTAAGGGTATTTGTAAATGATTTGATAACGTAATAGCTTCCTTTTCTTCTACCACAATCATCAACGATTTACAGCAATTACCACAACTAGTGCAATCAATTTGAGGTTCAATAAGCTTATTAAGGCTACTTACAAAACCGTCAATTTCTTCTCCATCCCTACCTTTTAAAAAATCTTGAAAAGCAATATTTTCATTTTCCTTTTGCTTAACTATAACGGGGTCTATTTGCTGAATAATCATCATAATTCGGTTTAAAGGTAGGTTTTGGCTTTAAAATCCACTAAAAAACACAATTTATCCACAGTATTTTGGCATTTGTAGAAAACAAAAATTGGGCTGCGATTTGAGGGGGTTAGATTTGCCGTTGGCAAAAACAGACGATTATGGCTGATGAGAAACAAGTAGTTAGGTATGATGAAGATTCGATACGATCACTCGATTGGCGGGAACATATTAGGCTTAGGCCGGGTATGTATATCGGTAAACTAGGCGACGGCTCCGCGGCAGATGATGGGATATATGTACTCATTAAAGAAGTTATTGATAACTGTATCGACGAATACACCATGGGTTATGGTAAACAGGTAGATTTATCGATAGAAGGGAAATCGGTACGTATACGCGATTATGGTAGAGGTATTCCGCTTGGTAAAGTGGTTGATGTAGTGAGTAAAATAAATACGGGTGCTAAGTACGATAGTAAAGCATTCCAAAAAAGTGTAGGCTTAAATGGTGTTGGTACCAAAGCAGTAAATGCCTTAAGTAATTATTTTAAAGTTACTGCCTACCGAGATGGAAAAGAAAAAACAGCTGAATTTGAAAAAGGAATACTATTAAAAGAGCATAAGGAAACAGCTACCAAAGAGCCAAATGGTACAGAAGTAAATTTTATTCCTGATGATTCTGTATTTCGCAACTTTCATTACATTCATGAATACCTGGAGAATCAAATTTGGAACTATTGTTATCTCAATGCAGGATTAGCACTCAATTTCAATGGGAAGAAATATGTAAGCAAAAATGGCTTGCTTGATTTGCTACAACGTAAAACCAATCCCGATGAATTGCGTTATCCGATTGTTCACCTCAAAGGAGAAGATATTGAAGTAGCCCTTTCGCATAACAATGATTATGGGGAAGATATTTTTTCATTTGTAAACGGACAATACACAACCCAGGGTGGTACACACCAACAAGCTTTTAGAGAAGCCTATATAAAAGTGGTGCGCGATTTCTTTAAAAAAGATTATGATGCCTCAGATATACGCACCAGTATTGTAGCCGCCATATCTGTGCGTGTGCAAGAACCGGTATTTGAAAG
>JBDKJW010000049.1:0-13722 GCA_039796395.1 Bacteroidota bacterium | reverse complement strand
GCAATATTTTGCCATCCATCATAAACGGTATGATCCAATGGTTTTTTTTGGGCAAAGGCTGAAACAGTTATCCCTAGCATTACCAAGAAAGAAAAGATTCTCATGTGCAGTAATTTTTAAATATTTCCGAAGATAATTAAACAAAATACAATGCCTATTGTTCTAACTCTGTATTTGATAAATGGCTAAACTATGAGATTCGCTCGGTTAGGATTAATATTCATTTGCTTTTTCACCAAATTATTTGCTCAGAATACGGGTAAAGTTACGGGCTTGGTGCTCGATAAAGCTTTACAAATACCAATTTCGGGCGCTACAGTTTCTGTATTACAAGTTAATAAATCTACTATTACAGATGTTGCGGGGAAATTTAGCATTGCAGGAATACCGGCTGGCTCTTATACTTTACGCATAGAAATCTTAGGATTCACCACCCTACAACGATATAATCTTGCCATTACTAGTGGCAATGAAAATACCCTTGTTGTAGAGCTAGAATCAGCTGTAAAAACATTGGATAGCGTTACCGTAAGATCTACAAGCAGCAACAGATCAGCAAAAGCAGCCACACTAGAAACGCCCTTGAGTGTTCAACGCTTAACAACAGAAGAAATTAAAAGTAACCCCGGGGGAAATTTTGATATTTCGCGTGTAATACAGGCATTACCAGGCGTTGGTGGTACTGCAAGCACAGCAGGTTTTAGAAACGATATTATTATTAGAGGTGGCGCCCCTAATGAAAATGTATATTATTTAGACGGAATAGAAATACCCGTAATCAATCACTTTGCCACACAAGGAAGTGCTGGCGGACCAGTAGGTATTCTAAATGTAAGTTTTATAGAAGAAGTGAAATTAAGCGCTTCTGCATTCGATGCCCGATTTGATAATGCATTATCATCTGTTTTTGAATTCAAACAAAAAAGAGGAAATGCAAATAGGCTACAAGGCAATATAAGATTGAGTGGAACAGAAGTTGCTGCCACTTTTGATGGCGCTTTATCAAAGGATAAAAAAACCACATTTTTAGCCTCTGCTAGAAGAAGCTATTTACAGTTATTATTCCAAGCAATAGATCTTCCTATTCGTCCGAATTTTTGGGATTTTCAGTATAAAATAAGTCGACAAATAGATAAAAAAACGACCATCAATTTTATAGGCGTTGGCGCGATTGATGAATTTAGTTTCGCAGCTCCCAAAAAAGCTACACCTGAAAAATTATTTGCATTGAATAGTAACCCATCTATACAACAGTGGAATTATACTGTTGGTGTGGGTATCAAAAGAATAATTAACAACGGGTTTTGGAATTTGGCGGTTAGTAGAAATAGTTTCAACAACACATTAGAGCGGTATGAAAACAATTTAGGTCCAGTAAAAGGATTACGTACCTTATTCTTCACATCTAGAGAAACAGAAAATAAAATTCGCTTTGATGTAAACAAAAATATAGCCGGATGGAAACTTAGCTATGGCGTAATGGCACAATTAGTTCAACAAACAAATACTACAGAGCAAATAATTCGTGCTGCTATTACAGACAATAATGGCAATATTCTTCAACCTGCAATTATCAATAATTTTGCAGGTGAAATAAGTTTGGGGCGATTTGGTGCATTTACGCAAATTGGCAAGCGCTTCATGAATAATAAACTGGGCACGAGCTTTGGCTTACGATTCGATCAAAATACATTTACCACCAATGGAATGAACCCATTGAATACCCTATCACCACGCATTGCATTAAGTTATGTTGTTGCTGATAAATGGACGATCAATGCCTCCGTTGGAAGATATACTAAACTCCCCCCCTATACCGCACTTGGTTTTAGAGACAATAATAATAACTTAGTTAATAAAAACGCCGATTACACAGTTAGTACACACTATGTTGCCGGGGTTGAATATTTACCTTCTGATGCTACTCGTTTTACTTTTGAAACATTTTTCAAACAATATAATAATGTACCTATTAGTGTAAAAAATGGCATTAGCTTATCTAACTTAGGTGGCGACTTTTCCGTCTTAGGTAATGAAGCAATAACTACAACTGGTAAGGGGCAGGCATATGGATTTGAATTTTTTGCGCAACAAAAGCTAACAAAACGTTTTTTTGGTGTGTTGAGTTATACTTTTTTTTATAGTAAGTATACAAATGCGAACGGAGAATATACCCCAAGTGCTTGGGATAACAGACACTTACTGAGTATAATTACAAGCTACAAATTTAATAGAAATTGGGAATTAGGATTGAAGTTCAGATTTCAGGGAGGTGTACCCTATACACCATACGACATGTTGGCTAGCAGGCAAAACTTTTTAACACTGGGTACCGGTATTTTGGATTTTAATCAGCTAAATACAGTAAGATTAAATAGCTTTAATTCAAGTGATATCAGAATCGATAAAAAATGGTATTTAAAAAGAACTACAATCGATCTTTTCTTAGATGTTACGAATTGGTATTTAGCTAGAAACCAGTCGCCTAGCACTTATTTATTCCAAAGAAATGCTGATAACACGGCCTTTCTAACTACTGATGGTCAGCCAATCAAACAAAACGGAAGTAATGCTATTCCTTTTCTACTCATAAATAATGATATTAGTGTTACCCCAACAATTGGTTTCATCGTAGAATTTTAGAACACTATTTCAATTGCTTTTTATAAATAAAAATAGTTTGTAGTATTACAGATAGAAATATAAGTGCTACGCCAATATAAAAACCACTATTCAGTTGTTCGTTCTCTTTAAAAAGTATAAAAGCTAAAATTATTCCATATACCGGCTCCATATTCAAACTCAAGTTCTGTGTAAATGCAGATACCTTTTGTAAAGCTTCGAGCATAAGTTTCATGGCAAGAATCGTACATACCCAACTCAATAAGAGCAACCAAAACCAATCGTTTATTGATGGCAGCAGTACTGTACTTGGGGAATAATATAAATAAATAGGCATCAAAATCGACAATGCAACTATACCCCCACTTAATTCGTATAATATTGTAGTATTGGCATTTGCTAACTCAATATTTTTTTTATTCAATACCGAAAAAAGGGCTGCTAATAAAGCAGAGAGCATGCCCATAGCAATGCCTATTTTATATCTATCATCAAAATGAAATATCAAATAGATACCAAGTATACTCAATAAGCTAAGTAGCAGTTCATTATAGTTTAGTTTTTTAGTAACCAGCAGCGGTTCAATTAATGCGGTGAAGAAACCAGTAGCCGAAAAACATACCAAAGCTATTGACACGTTAGCCATTTTGATACTTGTATAAAAACAAACCCAATGAAGCGCTATCACTACGCCTATCAACATCAATTTATACTTCGCTTGGAATGATAATTTTTGGAGTGTGCCCTGTAAACGCAACAAAACGTATAAACTTACAACTGTAATCGTTACCCTGTACCATACAAGAACCATTCCACTTAAACTAATCAAAGCGCCTAAAATAGCGGTAAACCCTACTAGTAATACGGCAATATGCAGTTTAAGTAATGCCCATTTCATTTGGTAACCCTGTTTAATCGAGTGATTGGCACGAATTAACTTGCTTTTGCCGACCCATAATCGTCATTATCTGTTCCAGCACTTTTAAGCCGATTTCTATAGTTCTTAAAAAAGCTTTGCCATTGTATGGATATTACACCTAATACACCTTCCTTAATAATACCCTTATTCATTTTACTAACACCAATTTTTCTATCTCGAAAAGTAATAGGTATTTCTTTAATGATAAATCCTAATTTCCAAATAGCAAATTTCATTTCTATTTGGAAAGCGTAGCCCACAAAAGAAATCATATCAAAATTAATAGCTTCTAATACTTCTTTCTTGTAGCATACAAAACCAGCTGTTGGATCATTTATGGGCATCCAGGTGAGTAACTTAGTATACAATGCTCCACCTCTGGAATAAATATGCCTATCTAGTGGCCAATTTTCTGTTTTGCCACCAGGCACATATCTACTACCTACAGCCAAATCTGCCCCATCTATTTGGCAAGCCGCATATAACCTTTCTAAATCAGCCGGATCATGTGAAAAGTCTGCATCCATCTCAAAAATAAAGGAATATCCCTTTTCTAAACTCCATTTGAAGCCATGGATATAGGCGGTTCCTAAGCCTAGCTTCCCTCTTCTTTCTTCCAAAAAAAGTTTTCCATTATATTGATTTGCAATCAGTTTTTTTACAATATCTGCGGTACCATCTGGTGAGCCATCATCAATAACCAAAACATGATATCCCGCTTCTAAGGCAAATACAGCATCAATAATAGGTGTAATATTTTCCTTTTCGTTATAGGTAGGTATGATAACAATTTTATCCAAATTGAGCGCTATATTTTGAACGAAAGTACAAAATAGCCCATTTACAACTATTCTTTATACGTATAATTCTTAAAATTAAACGCATAATGAACAGCCAACCCTGCTAAAAAAAGATATAATTATTTTTTAACTAGTGTTCGGTTCAGTATTTCGGTTAGCTTTTGCTTCGTATTCATGGGAAAATCACCCTTCATCATCCAATCATAATATTGCGGTTCTTCTTTAAGCACTTGTGTAACTGGTTTGCCTTTATGTTTTCCAAAATTAAAAACTTCTACCCCCTTTTCTTTTACAAATCGGCGGGCAAAATCAACAATATCATCTTCGCCGGTAAATTTCACAATAGCTTCAACAGTATCTCCTATTTGTGGGTAACGCTCAAGCTGGGCCTCCAAAACTTCCCAAGTAGCTGTGGCATCTATTTCTGCACTATGTGCTCCATCTAGGGTTTTATTGCAATAAAATTTATAGGCAGCACTTAATGTACGTTGCTCCATCATATGAAATACTTTCTGTACGTCAACCAATTTCTTTCCATCAACAGTAAACTCAATGCCGGCTCTTAAGAATTCTTCAATAAGCATGGGTATATCAAACCTATTGCTATTGTACCCACCTAAATCACTACCCTCTATAAATTGCTTTATTTCATTCGCCACTTGTTTAAAAGTGGGTGCATCTTTTACCATTTCATCAGAAATACCATGTACTTCAGTTGATCCGGCCGGTATGGGCATTTGCGGATTAATTAATTTTCGTTTTACTTGCTTGGTACCATCAACACTAATTTTTACTATCGCTATTTCAACAATTCGGTCGGTACTGATATTAATTCCTGTGGTTTCTAGATCAATAAAGGAGATCGGACGAGCGAGTGATAATTTCATAGTGTATTGGTGGTATTAAGATGTTGTAATTTTTTCAGCATACGAAAATATATCTAATCCATCATAATTACCACTACTCATGAATAGAATATTTGCATTTGCAGTATCTCTGGTATCTAACCAATGTTCTAATGCTGCTTTATCAGTAAATACGTTTAATTTTTCTTTATTAAACCCGGCTTTAACTACATCTACTGGTAAATCGGGCATACGTTTTAGTGCAAGCGCATGTTTTGAAAAGAATACGGCTGCTTCATCAAGTGTTTCTAAAGCACCATCATACTCTTTCATAAAATCAGCATTTAAACTACTATAGGTATGTAGTTCTAGCACACCAATAAGCTTTCGAGCTGGGAATTGTTGTTTTACGGCTTGTGCAGAAGCTTTTACTTTACTAGGTGCATGTGCAAAATCGCGATATACATTTATAGTATTATTCTTGGCCATTAACTCTAACCTTTTAGCCGCACCTGTAAAATCAGTCATCGATTGCAAAAAATTATTTGCTGTAATACCCAACTCGGCACATACATAATATGCCGCATACAAATTCATCAAATTATGATTCCCAAATACACTTAACGCGCCCGCCACACCATCAATAGTAACGGTTGTAACACCATTTACAATACTATGCGTGGGCACTGAATAAGGTTGATATCGAATATCATTTCTACGATGCTCATTTACCAATTTATTTAATACCTCATCTGATTCGTTATAAATGAGCACGCCTCCTTTTTCAATTCTATTGATAAAAATTACAAATTGTTCTAAGTAAAATTCAAAAGTGGGAAACACATTAATATGATCCCATGCAATACCGGTTAATACTGCAATATGCGGGTATAGAAAATGGAATTTAGGTTTTTTTTCAATTATACTTGCCGGATATTCATCACCTTCACACACGATCACTGGTGCATCAGTTATATTTACCGATTGATCGAAGCCATTTAGTTTTGCACCTACTAAATAATCAAATGCTAGCTTATTTTCTTTAAGGGCATGCATGATCATGCTCGTGGTAGTAGTTTTTCCATGACTACCACCAACCACTACTCTTTTTTTATTTTTACTTTCTTGATAAATATATTCGGGAAAAGAATAAATACGCAATCCCAACTCCTTTGCCTTCAAAATTTCGGGATTATCTGCTTTTGCGTGCATGCCAAGAATAACTGCGTCTATATCTGGGGTAATTATACTAGGATCCCAGCCAATGGTTTCAGGTAATAGTCCTTCTGCCAATAAATTTCCTTTTGCCGGCTCAAATATCTCATCGTCTGTACCAGATACAAGGTATTTTTTCCTTTTTAGCGCTATAGCTAGCTGGTGCATTACGCTACCCCCAATTGAAATAAAATGAATTTTCATACGTTTATATCTGCGTTAAGCAATTTAACAAAAGAAAAACGGGTATTAGACAACATTTTGCCCTGCCAGTGTATCTTTGTGGTGTGCAAAATAAGTCCATATCCGATAATAATACCAAGCGTATGAAAAAGATTGTATTTGTAGTTATCCTCGCCGGTTTCACCATGCTCTTCTTTAGTTCATGTGCATCTGTTAAAGGCAGAGGCTGCCCAACTACAAACCCCCGCTATTTCAGAGGATAAAAAGCTTAATTTCGTATAAAGATTTTATATGAAATGGAACCAGCTTACCGAAATCGGGCAGCTTGCGTTAATTAAGGATCAATCCTTCACCCGTTCTCAAGTTATTTTCAAACACAGTACCCGTTGTAGCATTAGTTCAATGGCCCTACATCGTTTGGAAAGGGAGGCGGCATCAGATCAAATTGATTTTTATTACCTCGATTTATTACAGTACAGAAACATTTCTCATGAAGTAGCTGAATTATTTTCAGTACATCACGAATCGCCGCAGATACTACTCATCAAAAATGGGCAATGTGTTTATGATGAAAGTCACCAAGGTATTACCATGCAAGAGATTGAAGAACAAGCATTCGCTTCCTAATAAAATTTTATGCGTATAACTGTATTTGGGGCTACTGGCATGGTTGGAAAACGATTGGTACAATTGGCTTTGCATCAACAGATAGAAGTTGTAGCCTTCGGCAGAAATGTTGAAACATTGATTGATGCCGATAATCAAAACAAATTACTTACTGCACAGAAGGGGTATATTTTCGACCAGAAAGATGTTGCCAAATCATTGAAAGGAACCGATATCGTTTTCTCCGTTTTAGGGGGTGCTTTTGATGGTGCTGATAAAACCAGGAGTATAGGCATTAAAAATATTATCTCGCAAATGCAATCGACCAACCTAAAACGTATTATTGCCTTAGGGGGTTTAGGTGTTTTAAATGCTACAAACGATCAATTATTAATTGATACAGAAGGCTATCCCGAAGCATATAAACCTGTTGGCATGGAGCATTTGGCCGCTTTTCATTTACTCGAATCCTCAACATTGGATTGGAGTTTTTTTTGTCCGCCTAATATCATCGATGCTGATACCACAGGTTTATATCAAACATCAACTAATTTTCCTCCTGAACCTAATTCCTATACAATAAATGCAGGCGATTTAGCCATGGCAATGTTAGATGCGGGATTGAAGGGAACGTTCATTAAAGAGCGGGTGGGGATTAGTAATTAGACCGTAGACGATAGACCATTTATTGAAGATTAAAGATTAAAGATTGTAGATTGAAGATTAATATATGGAAATAGTTGGTTACTTTTTATCATTATTAGTAGGTGTTTCGCTCGGATTAATCGGCGGTGGTGGTTCTATTCTTACCATTCCTGTTTTGGTTTATTTGTTTGGCATAGACCCATTTGTTGCAACAGGCTACTCGCTTTTTATTGTTGGTATCAGTAGCTTTGCTGGTGCTGCCATTAAGTATACTCAAAAGCAAGTTGACTTACAAGCTACTTTATATTTTGGGTTAACATCGGTGATTACTGTTTTATTAGTGAGAAAGTTATTACTACCGATTGTGCCAGAAGAATTTTTTACGATTAAGAAAACAGTGTTTACAAAATCCTTAATGACGCTTGTTCTTTTTTCAATTGTAATGATCATTGCAGCTACACATATGATCCGAAAAAATATTGTTCCTGGTAAATTAGAAAATAGCCCTTTCCCCATTCGTAAAGCACTAATTCGTGGCATTGAAGTAGGTGCACTTACGGGTATACTTGGTGCTGGAGGTGGGTTTGTAATTATTCCCGTGCTTATTTTTTCTTTTAAGTTACCAATGAAAAAAGCAATCGGCACATCACTCTTTATAATAGCCGTAAATTCTTTAATTGGTTTTGTAGGTGATTTATTTAGCAATCATCAATACAATTGGAATCTATTACTTACTATCTCAGCAATTAGTTGCGGTGGTATTTTTATAGGCAATATGCTAAGCAATAAAATTGAAGCGAATAAGCTGAAGAAAGGATTTGGCTATTTTGTATTAGCCGTAGGCACTTATATTTTACTCCATGAAACATTGAAGCCAAGGTGAGGAGATACGAGTTGCGGGATACGAGTTACAAGAAAGATTTTTACCCGAAACCCGTACCTCGTATCCTGAAACTATACAAGCTCTATCACCATCGCGCTCGCCCCACCACCACCGTTACAAATACCTGCACCACCCATTTTACCCCCATACTGTTTTAGTACATGAATAAGTGTTACAATAATACGCGCACCGCTGCATCCCAAAGCATGCCCTAAGGAAACAGCACCTCCATGTACATTTACTTTTGCAGGGTCTAAATTCATTTTCCGCGTATTCGCTATGCCAACTACAGAGAAGGCTTCATTCAACTCTACAAAATCTAGTTGCTCCATGGTTAGCCCCGCCTTAGCCACTGCTTTGGGCAAAGCCAGTGATGGCGTAGTAGTAAACCACTCTGGCGCTTGTTCGGCATCTGCATAACTTCTAATGATGGCCAAAGGTTTTATACCTAATGCTTCTGCCTTTTCTTTACTCATTAATACAACTGCCGCCGCACCATCATTCATGGTACTTGCATTGGCAGCGGTAACCGTGCCATCTTTTATAAATGCAGGTTTTAATTCGGGTATCTTATCGAACTTTACATTAAAAGCTTCTTCATCCTTAGCAAACAAAATAGGATCACCTTTGCGTTGTGGGATAGCTACTGGAACTATTTCATTATTAAAATGACCATTATTCCAAGCAGCCTGACTTCGCTTATAACTCTCAACAGCAAATGCATCTTGCTCTTCTCTACTGATATTACATTCCTTTGCACATAATTCTGCAGCATTACCCATGGCATAATTATGATACACATCTGTTAAGCCATCTTTCGCCAACCCATCTACTAATTGCACATTACCATACTTATTTCCCCAACGCAAATTGGGGCTATAGAAAGGTACATTACTCATACTTTCCATACCACCAGCAACCACTACATCTGCATCGCCTAACAAAATAGCTTGAGCTCCTTGCGAAATAGCTTTCATACCACTCGCGCACACTTTATTTACCGTAGTTGCTATAACACTATCTGGTAAGCCTGCAAATTTTGCTGCTTGCCGAGCTGGGGCCTGACCCGTATTTGCCTGAATTACACAACCCATCAACACTTCATCAACTATACTCCCATCAATACCTGCTTTTTCAATGGCCCCTTTTATAGCAATTGCCCCTAACTGAGGGGCAGTAAAATCCTTTAAAGAACCACCAAAACTTCCCATTGGGGTACGAACTGCGGATATGATGTAAACGGTTGTATGCGGCATAAATCGATAATTTGAGATGCAAATTTAAGGAAAAACTAACGAGTGTTAGGGGAGAAAATTAAACCCAAAGTCGCGAAGACACAATAAGTGATTTAAACTAGCTGTATGCCGGTTTTTGTGAAATTAATCTTCTGTTGTTTATACAAATTCCCAGTAGTCATTTTAAATGTTTTCTTACTCATTCCAAAGAAGGCATAAATAGATTCGGGATCAGATTTATCGTGATAAGGTAAGTATCCATCATTCTCTTGTAATAGGCGTAGAATTTTAGCAGCCTCATCTTCAACCTTATTAAACCCGGGTTTGCCTAATACTACATCAATCTTATTATCCGGACGAATGGTTTTTATAAACCCTTCTACTTGATCCCCAATATTTAATTTTTGAAAAACCTCGTTACTATGTAATATGCCAGTATGTAGGTTATTAATGATCATTACATAACCCAATTCCGATTCACGATAAACAGTAAGTTTTACCAGTTCCATCTCTTTAACGGTGAGATCATCATTACTGAGTAAACTCTCAATTTTCTCTGTAGCTGCTACCCTTCCCGTCATTTCATCGATATACAATTTCACCAAGTATTCCGCACCCACACGCATACCGCCAAGCTGTTTGGAAGCTGGTACAAACAAATCTTTCATCAATCCCCAATCTAAAAAAGCACCTTGCCTAGTAACAGATACTACTTTCATCAAAGCAATTTCACCCACTTGTGCATTTGCCTTTTGTGTGGTGGCAATCAATCTGTTATCTGAGTCGTGATAAATAAAAACTTCAATTTCATCTCCTTTCTTTATATCACGAGGCGCAAATCTTTTGGGCAATAAGATACCCTCTTCACCATCATTCAAATAGTAGCCGAAATCCACCTTTCGGTCAACTACCAATCTATTATATCTACCTACCAATACTGGGTTCATAGGGCAAAGTTAAAACAATTCTGTTTGTGGGGTATTTGAGCCTGTTTTTCCCTCCCATTCCATCTCAATTGTTTTGCTATAATCGGTAAGCTTCGCACCTACTGTTTTCCAACCCGTTACTTCTACCATTTTGGCAACTTTGAACTTGGCTTTACGTACTTGTTGTCCGCGACCGGTTTGTACAGCCAAAATAGGTTCAGGATCTGTGGTTACCGCTTCGAGCCTATTCCCTTCCCCTTCTTTAATAAATTGAAAATGTGTTTTTAAAGTGGTTGTTTCAATTTTAAAGCGTTTGATATTAAATTGATTTTTATCCGCATCTAAATACACAGCAGAAATAATTTTCTCGGGATCGAACTGTTCGATCAACACAATTTTATCTGCTTCAAAACGCTGGGTTATCTCTGTATCGGTTAGTTCATAAGTGCCATCTTCATAAAACACAATGATTCTTTCGTCCTCAAAACTTCCTAGGTATTGTCCTTTTTCTTCTGTATTTAATCTGCCAAATTTATCATCAAACCAAAGCTTTCTTCCTTGCAAAGTGCTCTTACCTGCTTCTTTTAGTTTAACTGTTTTGATAGGGTATTTTGTAACCTGATTACCCATACTACTCCTTCCTTTAATTTCTAATTCTTCAAAAAAGAAATCGAGTTCTTTAATACGGGCAGTACAATTCGGGCTCAAAATTATCTTCACTGTTTCGGCTTCTCCATTCGGGTTGGCCGTAAAATAATGTACCCTGCTTTTCTCCGATCCTTTGGTTAAGTCATATTCTTTATCACGAGTGATACCCGTAACATTAAAACGCTTGGCATAACTAACCCCCGATTTGCCATCTACATAAATCATATTATAGGTAGTGCGCTCATCGTTTTTTTGGAATACAGCAGCGTGTAAAATGTCTTTGCCAATAAATACTTTATCCGACACTTTCACAATTTTCATGATGCCCGACTTGGTAAAAGCAATGATATCATCATAATCAGAGCATTCGCATAAAAACTCATCTTTCTTCAAACCCGTACCAATAAAGCCTTCTGCACGATTGAGGTAAATTTTTGTATTGGCAATCGCTACATGTTTTACTTGTATGGTATCAAATTCCTTGATCTCGGTTTTTCGCTCCCTACCTTTGCCATATTTCTTGAGCAAGTTTTCATAGTAAGCAACCGCAAATTCAGTTAGGTGTTCTAAATCGTAATTAACCTGTTTAATCTCAGCCTCAATACCTCTGATTTGTTCATTCAGTTCATTGATATCTAATCGATAAATTCTTCGAACTGGCTTCTCCGTAAGTTTGAGAATATCTTCTCGCTGAATGGCTCTTTTTAATTTTTTCTTGAAAGGAACAAAAGCTTTGTCAATGGCTTCAATTACTTTATCCCAGGTTTCGTGTTTTTGTTCAAGTTCTTTGTATATTTTTTCTTCAAAGAAAATTTTCTCTAAAGAAGTATAATGCCATTTATCTTCTAACTCAGCTAATCGAATCTCAAGTTCGCGTTTTAGTAGATCCTTAGTATTATCAACAGATATTTTCAGTAAATCTTGTACCCCCATGAACTTTGGCTTCTGCGCTACAATTACACAAGCATTGGGCGATAAACTAATTTCGCAATCAGTAAAAGCATATAACGCATCGATCGTAATATCAGGAGAAATGCCCGCTGCTAAATCAATTTGAATTTCTACTTGCTCAGCAGTAACATCAATAACTTTTTTAATCTTGATCTTACCTTGATCATTTGCCTTCGGAACATCTCTGATTACCAATGTTTTTTTATCAAGCTCTTCCACTTTTGCACGTACCCGCACTTTACCACCGCGCATACCGTTATTATAGCTAGATATATCCACCATACCACCCGTTTGAAAATCGGGGTAGAGTTCAAATTTTTTTCCTTTTAAATATTTAATGGAAGCATCTATTAGTTCGCAAAAATTATGTGGGAGAATTTTTGTGGATAAGCCAACCGCAATACCATCGGCACCTTGCGCCAAGAGTAAGGGGAATTTCATGGGCAAGTTTACGGGTTCATTTTTGCGGCCATCGTAACTCAATTGCCACTCGGTAGTTTTTGCGTTGAAAGCTACTTCTAGTGCAAATTTGGATAAACGTGCTTCAATATATCGAGAGGCGGCGGCATCATCACCAGTTCGTACATCGCCCCAGTTTCCCTGTGTATCAATGAGTAAATCTTTCTGTCCTAAATTCACTAAAGCATCTCCAATACTGGCATCTCCATGCGGATGGTATTGCATACTTTGTCCGATGATATTGGCAACTTTATTAAATCTTCCATCATCCATTTCTTTCATTGCATGCAATATTCGTCGTTGAACAGGCTTACAACCATCTTCAACAGCAGGCACAGCTCTTTCAAGAATTACATACGATGCATAATCCAAAAACCAACCTTTGTAAAGGGCATTCACATCTGCAACTTCATTTTGGTTATTGGTCGTGTTATTTGATTCTTCAATCATGTTAATAATTTCAAATTTTCAATTACGAATTACGATAAGTTAATTCGCAATTATTAAATAGTTTTCTTTGTTGTGGTTTGAATTGCTCCGATTATTTTTAATAATTCTTCGCAATCTGCTGATAGTGATTTGAATTCCTTGTCAGTCAAAAAATCACTATCATTTAGCAATCGTAGCCAATAATGTGTTTCTCTTGTTTCTTTATAAGCAATAGAAATTTTTGATAAAAAATCTTTTCTTGATTGTGCGCCAATGCTCTCTTCAATGTTTGCTCCAATTGAAGTTCCTGAACGCAAAATTTGTTTTGCCAAAGCAAATTCTTTCTTTTCTTTTTG
>JBDKJW010000048.1:0-12827 GCA_039796395.1 Bacteroidota bacterium | reverse complement strand
GATAAAAAAACTATTTATGTAGCGGCACCTGGTGCATTATGGAGTAACTCAACACATAGAGGATTATATAAGAGTACCGATGCAGGTAAAACCTGGCATAAAATTTTATATGTAAACGATGAAACAGGTTGTGCAGATATTATCGTACATCCAACAAAACCCAATATCATATTGGCCTCATTTTGGCAGTTTCGCAGAAAGCCTTTTGCATTTAGTTCTGGTGGGCCAGGCAGTGGCTTATTTAAAAGCCTAGATGGTGGTAAAACATGGAATAAAATTATAGCTGGTTTGCCAGATGGTGATTTTGGCAGAATTGTACTTACATTGAACCCTGCTAAACCTTCACAAATTTTAGCGATTGTTGAAGCAAAAGCAGCAGCACTATTTGTATCTGATGATGAAGGAGATAATTGGAAAAAATTAGCATCAACAGATAATTTGGTAAATCGTCCGTTTTACTTCAGCACATTAGTTTTTGATCCTAAAGATCCTAAAAGAGTATATCGCCCTGCCTATAGTTTCGAGTACTCGAATGATGGGGGTTATTCATGGACGAATACAACACTAGGTGGTGTTAATCCACATGCCGATCATCATGCTTTATGGATAAATCCTGCTAATACAGATGTAATGTACCTCGGCACAGATGGTGGCGTTTATTTAAGTACAAATAGAGGGAGTACTTGGCAGTTTTTGAATAATTTACCTGTTGGTCAATTTTATCATGTAAGTGTAGATAATCAACAACCGTATAATATTTATGGTGGTTTACAAGATAATAATAATTGGATAGCACCTAGTAGTTCTCCGGTTGGCGTAACTTCTGTTGATTGGCGCGGATTAGGTGGTGGCGATGGTTTTTGGGTACAACCCGATCCGATTCATGCAAATACAGTTTTTGCAGAATCTCAGGGTGGTGAAATGTATCGCATCGATAGAAAAAGAGGGTTGAGTTTTGATATTCGTCCAGCAAAAAAACAAGGAGAAGATGATCATCGATGGAATTGGAATACACCGATTGTACCGGGTAGTGTGGTAAGAAATGCGAGTGGTAAATCTACGTATGCATTATACACAGGTGCACAATATTTATTTAAGTCGATGGATGAGGGTAGAAACTGGGAGCGAATTTCACCAGATCTTACAACCAATAATAAAGCCAAACAACAATCTGCCAATAGTGGCGGTATTACAGGCGATAATACAAGTGCCGAAAATCATTGTACTATTTTTACGATTACACCAGATCCAAAAAATGAAAACACCATTTGGGTGGGAACAGATGATGGTCATGTACAGTTAACAAAAGATGGCGGTAAAACATGGAAAAATGTTGCACCAGCTATTTGGAAAACAGGTGTGCCCGACTATAGTTGGGTAAGTAGTATTGAAGTTTCATCGTTGAATAGTTCGCGCGTGTACATCACATTAGAAAACCACATGTATGGAGATCATGCTACCTATGTTGTAATGAGTAGTGATGGAGGTAATACATGGAAGCGATTTACTTCATCAGAGTTTACTGGTTTTGCGCATGTAATTAGAGAAGATAAAGTGAATGATAAATTATTATTCTTAGGAACCGAAATGGGCTTATTTATTTCTTTTGATGGCGGTAATACCTGGATGCGTAGTAAGTATCAAAATATTCCTTGGTATAGTTTGGTGCGTGATATTAAGATTCATCCAGTTACAAATGATTTAGTGGTTGCCACACATGGGAGGGGTATTTTTATCATTGATAATTTGCAGCCATTGCGAGAAATGGTTAAAGCAGATTTGAATAAAGATTTTTTATTCTTCCCCATTCAATCATTTAAGTATGATTATGCTTCTCAATACCCGCAACCAGCCGATAATTTAATTGGGTGGTATGGAGCTAATCAAGTGATTGCCCCTACGTTCTATTATTATCTAAAGAATAGAAGTAATGATGCTGTGAAAATTGAAGTGTATGATGCGCAAAATAAATTAGTGATCGATTTTAATGGATCCGGATTAAAAGGATTGAATAAAGTATTCTGGGGTTTAAATAGCAAACCACCAAAAGTGGCTATTGGTGGGTTTATTGCTCAATCAAGTATACAGCGAGCTGGGTTTATTGGTCCGCGTGTAGTGCCTGGTAAATATAAAGTAGTACTTAAAACAGAAGGCAAACAGGCTGAGCAATATATAACAGTAGAAGCTAATCCGGCAAAAGATTTTACCAGTGCAGCAGCTATTCAATTGCATGCGCAAAGTATGCGTTTGTTCAAAGTGCAAGAAGATTTATTTGCGCTAGTAGATACAACAGATAAAACAATAGCAACTTTCAAAGCAAAAGCAAATAGAACGGAGAAAGAAGAAAAGCAATTGAATGAGCTAACAAATATTCGGAAAGAGTTGATTGAAACAAATCGTAAGTCAATATTTTTTGATGAATTTAAATTCAGAAGAAAAGTGAGCGACTTGTATGTAACATTGGTTACATCTATCGAGCCATTATCTGCAAGTAAAGAATCAGGCATTGTTTTATTTGAGCAAGAGTTTGTGGAGTGGAAGAAAAAAGTGTATAATATTTTAAAGTGATCCCCCCTCCACTAAAATGCTTTCCACAAATAATTCTTGCAACGAAGGTTGCCCCGATAAGCAGGCCATAAGTTGGGTGAATGCTAATTTGCCTAACTTATGACCGCTTGTTTCAACATAAGTTATTGCTGGATAATAGAGAGAAGGAATAAATCCGTTGCTAATAGCAATAACACCTAATTCTCTGGGAATGATTATTTGTTTTTGATGAATAGCTTTCATTACCCCAATGAGCAATTCATCACTCATACAAAAAACAGCGTCGGGTTTCTTTTTCTTTTCTAAGGCTTCACGCATATCTGTTTCAGCTTCTGCTGAATTCTTTGCGAAAACCAATTCAATACTTGCCTCTTTATTAAATTTGTGTATATACCGTTCAAAAGCTTCTTTACGTCGTTGTGTAATCGATAGTTTGGTGTCGCCGAAGAAAGCAAGGATTTTTATTTTTTTTGCACGGGTAATGGCTTCTGCTGCAAGCGAAGCAGCCCTTTCATCGGCCAAGCATACTTTGTTTAGTCCTTTTTCATCAGGCACTTTGTCTACAAATACTACAGGAATATCTAATTCCTTCATTTTGTTATAATGCCGAAGCTCTTTGGTGTCGGCAGTAATACAAGCAAATAATCCGGTTACTCGGTTTTGGCGAAATAAGCGCAGGTTATCAGATTCGATATCTGGATCGTTAGCACTTTGCAATATCATGAGTGAATAACCATTCTTTCTACTTTCTTCTTCAACGGAAGCGATAAAGCTTTCATAGAAGTGGTTAGAAATGGCAGGTACAAGTAGGCCAATTAGTTTACTGTGTTTGGTGCGGAGGTGAACGGCAAAAGCATTGGGTTCATAATCAAGTGCAGTTGCCAATTCAAGCACTTTTTCTCTTGTTTTTACGGAAATATCTGGATGGTGTTTTAAGGCACGCGATACTGTAGATATGCTACAGCCCATACTTTCAGCTATTTTTTTTAGTGTAGTATTATTCATCCCAGATTTTTGGTGGAAGGTATAAAATTTTCACATCAAATGTTTTCGCAAACGTTTGATATTTCATCCTTTTGTTTTTTTGCGGTAAAAGCTAGTTTTTTATCCCAATCGCTATTATTTTAGACAAAATTTTTGTTAAAAATAATTTAACAAAGGATGCATCGTTTAAGAGAAACCTGTGGTCTAATCATAGTTTTTGTGTCTAAACCTGCTTTTTGTTTGAATTTTTAGCATTTTTTTTAGAAAATAATAACAAAAAATTTTTTTAAGCATAAAAATGTGTATTTTGTACACGCTTAATAACCAGTAAACTGCCATTTATGAATGCAATGAAGCTTGCCAGGCCCATATTATTGGGTGCGTTCGCTTGTTTGTTTGCGATTTTCTCGCATGCGCAAACGAAAACGGTTACCGGTAAGGTAACTGACTCTAAAGACGGTTCTCCATTAGTGGGTGCGTCTATTGTTGCCAAAGGAACCAAAACAGGTACCCAAACAGGTGCTGATGGTTCTTTTAAATTAACTGTTCCTGCAAATGTTACCACTTTGGTAATATCTTCTGTTGGTTTTGGTACCAAAGAAGTGAGCGTGAATAGTGCGGCCGATGTATCTCTAACCGCGTCTGCAGATGCCTTAAGTGAGGTAGTTGTAGTTGGTTATGGTACAAGAAAGGCTAAAGATGTAACAGGTTCTGTTGCTAAAATCACAGAAAAGGATTTTAACAAAGGCCAAATTGCTTCTCCTGATCAATTATTACAAGGTCGCGCTGCGGGTGTATTAGTTACCCCTGCTAGTGGTGAGCCAGGTGCTGCAGCAACTATTAATATCCGTGGTACGGGTTCTATTAGTGGTGCGCAAGAACCATTATATGTAATTGATGGAGTACCTTTAATTCAAGGCGGAACACTTGGTTCTGCAAGTGGTGTTGAAGGAAGTACTACTGCTAAAAATCCATTGGTTTTCTTAAACCCGAATGATATTGAGAATATCACGGTACTAAAAGATGCATCTGCTGCAGCCATTTATGGTTCAAGAGGTGCAAATGGTGTTATTCTTATTACCACTAAAGGTGGTAAAGGTGGTCGTAAAGGAAGTTTCCAATTCTCAGCAAATACGAGCGTAGCAGAAACTGCAAAACGTTATAACCTTATGGGTGCTACAGATTTCTTAGTAGCTGCGAAGAAAGCTAATATTGATGGTGGTGCTGATCCTGTAGCTGCTGCTGATGCGGTTAAGCTAATTGATGGTGGTGCTAACACGAATTGGCAAGATGAAATTTTCCGTCGTGCAATTTCTCAGGCTTATAATTTAAGCTGGGGTTTTAGTCATAAAGGAACAACACTTCGTGTAAGTGGTTCTTATGACGATCAACAGGGTATTGTAAGAAACAGTAGCTTAAAGCGTGCAACAGGTCGTATCAACTTCTCTCAGAAGTTCTTTAAAGACAAAGCACGTTTTGATGCGAATGTTACTTATTCTAATACACGTAACCAATACCCTCCATTATCTAATAATGCAGGTTATCAGGGTAGTTTATTGGGTGCTGCTTTACAGTTTAACCCTACCAACCCTGTGTATACGCCTACTGGCGCATTTTTTCAGCCAGGTGATCAGCGTAACCCATCACAAATGTTGGCTTATTTCGATGATAATGATAAGATCAATCGTTTCTTAACGAATCTATCTTTAAGCTATCAAATCACTAAAGACCTTACTTATAAGGCTGTAGTTGGTATCGATAATGGTAAATCTGAGCGTATTTCATTTGCTGATCCACGTTTGGGTTCTAATGCATACGGTGGTACAAGTGTTGTTTTTGGTAAAGATTGGGGTAACCAAATCCAAGGTAATGGTAGAACAACAAAACAAAATTTAGAAACTAAATCTTTGTTAGTTGAACATTATGTTACCTACGATAAAACTTTCAACAATAAGCACAATGTAAACGCTGTTGCAGGTTATTCTTATCAGAATTTTGAAACCCAATACAGAGGTTCTGTGGGTTGGGGATTAAATACACCTGTGGTTAACCCAACAGATAAGTTCATTAAAAATTATAGTAACTTTAAGAACTATGCACAGTTTGTGCCTGATTTTAATAGAAACGAATTACAATCTATTTTCGGTCGCTTAAACTATACGTACAACGATAAGTATTTCCTTACTGTAACTGTACGTCAGGATGGTTCTTCTAAGTTTGGTTCTAATAACCGCTATGCTACTTTCCCAGCATTTGCTGCAAAATGGAGAGTTATGCAAGAGTCTTGGGCTGAGAAAGCTTTAGGCAAATGGTTTAGCGATGTTTCAATTCGTGCAAACTATGGTCAGTTAGGTAGCCAAGATAATCTAGGTTCTTATGCAGCCTTAAACCTTCAACAAACATTTGATCCGGTTACAGGATTAAGTTCTGGTGCTGGTGCTTCTACTCGTTTCATTCAACAAGGTAATCCTAATTTGAAATGGGAAACAGTAACAACAAAAGGTATTGGCGTAGATCTTACTTCTAAAAACGGAAGATTAAACCTTACTGTTGATTATTATCACTCTACTCGTAAAGACATGCTGTTCTTCGCTCCAACGCCTGGTGGATTTGCGCCAAATGCGAATTGGTGGATTAACTTGAATGGTAATGTAATTAATAAAGGATGGGAAGCAAGTGTTAGCTACAAAATCATCGAGGGTAAGAAATTCTCTTGGGATGCTAATTACAACATGACAACTGTAAACAATACAGTTACTGGCTTACCTAGCCCAATTAACACGGGTTCAGTTAGCGGACAAGGTTTAACAGGTGCGTTTGCACAAACCCTTACAAATGGTTCTCCGATCTTCACATGGAGCATGCCTGTTTACCAAGGATTTGATGGTAACGGAAACGCTCGTTATGCTGCAGGTGCGTCTAACCAATTATTGGGTACTGCTTTGCCTAACTTCTATGCAGGTTTAACCAACAATTTCACTTACGGAAGATGGAGCTTGAGTGTATTCGTGAACGCTGTTTCTGGTTTCTACGTATATAATAATACCGCTAACGCGTTGTTCTTAAAAGGTAGCTTAAGAAATGCTCGTAACGTAACGTATGAAGTAGCAAATAGCCCTGAGAATCCATTTAACCCAGGTTCAGTTTCTACACGTTTCTTAGAAAAAGGTGATTTCATCCGCTTATCGAATATGAATCTGAGCTATTCATTTAACATTAAGAGCAAAACAATTAAGACGCTTAACGTGTTTATGTCTGGACAGAACCTTGCTTTATGGACTAAATACTCTGGTATAGATCCTGAAGTAAACGTAGATAAGAACATTAACGGTATTCCTTCAAGAGGATTTGATTATACGCAATACCCTCGTCCAAGAGTAATTACCCTTGGTGTAAATGTTGGCTTCTAATTCTGAACAAACACAATATTGAAAAATATGAAAACGATAATAAAAAACTATATGTTGCCAGTTGCTGCCGGATTAGGTATGCTTACCATCGCAGCATGTACTAAATTGGATCCAAAATTAAAAGATCCAAACTCAATTGCTGCCACTACAGGTGGTGGTGCTCCTACTCCTCCGTCTTTATCTACGGTGTATGAGCAATTAAATCAATTAACCGGTGGCCAGGGTAACTGGTTTGGTATGGAAGAACATACTACCGACGAAATCATGGGGCCAACACGTGGTACCGACTGGGATGATTTTGGTACATGGCGTCGTTTACACCTTCATACTTGGGGGCCTGATCATAACCAGCTCCGTGATACATGGAATGGTTTAAATGGTGCATTATTTCAAACTACATTAGTTGCAGAAACTGCAACCGGACAAACAAAAGCTGAAGCTCAATTCCTTCGCTCTTATTTCCGCTATTTAGTTTGTGATTTATACGGTCAGGTTCAAAGCCGCCCAGCTACTGCACCAGCAGCAGCTATCCCTTCAGTTTTATCAAGAACAGCTGCGATTGATACAATCATTGCTGAACTAGAAACTGCAGTGGCAGGCTTACCAAACTATACGCGTACAAATAGAACAATGGCAACTAAAGAAGCTGCTTGGGCTTTATTAGCAAAATGTCATTTAAATAGAGCGGTTTATAAGCAAGATCCTAATAACCCAGCAGGTCCTTTCACTTTCTCTGCTGCGGATATGAACAAGGTTGTCCTTTATTGTAACAATATCGCTGCAAATACATTATTAGCAATCGATACTTACTATTGGGATAATTTTAAATGGGATAACGGTGCACAATCAAGTGAGAACATCTTTGTTCGTCATAATAATGGTGACCCGAATGGCCGTACTGGTAATGGTACTGGTTTACGTTGGCAAACTTCTCAAAGCTGGCATTATAACCAAACGCCATCTAGCTGGAATGGTTTCGTTACACTTTCTCAGTTCTACGATAGCTTCGAAGGTACTGATGTAAGAAGAGGCGATACATTGGCAAACTATACCGATCGTGTTGGTGCAGTTGCTGGTTTATTAGTTGGCCAAGCTCGTGGTCCATTAAATGGTTCTATCGGTGGTACTGTTGGTAACTTAAAAGATCGTTCTGGTAACCCATTAATTTTTACAAGAAATGCTAGTATCTTCTTCAATGGAGAAGCTTCTGGTATCCGTGTAAATAAATTCCCACTAGATCCTACAACTATCAATGATGGTGCATGGGGTAGTAATAATGAGTTCCCACTCTTCCGTTTTTCTGATGTTCGCTTAATGAAAGCTGAAGCTATCATGAGAGGTGGTACAGATACAGAAACACCATTAGCAATAGTTAACGGATTACGTTCAAGAAGAAGAGTTGGTGCATTAGGTGCAGTAACTTTAACAGACTTGTTAGCTGAACGTGGCCGTGAATTATACTTAGAAGGCTGGAGAAGAAGCGATATGATCCGTTTTGGTGCATTCAACGCTCCTGTTGAAGAAAGACCAAATGCGTCCGACAAAACTCGTGCTGTATTCTCTATTCCTACAGAAGCTTTAGCTTCTAACCCGAACTTAAAACAAAACGTAGGTTACTAGTAACTCGTTTATATAAGTGTAAAGCCCCCCGCCTTGGCGGGGGGCTTTTTTTATCATCTAATGGTATTCACCTATTTTAGCGTATGCGTTATACTTATTTATTAGCTGCAATTTTAATAAGCTATACTTCTTGTAAAAACAAGCAAGAAAATACTCTTTTCACAGAAGTAGAAAATTCAAATATCAAGTTCACAAACACACTGATTGAATCAGATAACTTTAATGTATTTAAATACCGAAACTTCTACAATGGAGGTGGGGTTGCAGCAGGCGATTTAAATAATGATGGATTAGTAGATCTTTTTTTTACAGCTAATCAAACAGCTAATAAGCTGTATATCAATAAGGGCAATTTTCAATTTGAGGACATTTCTCAACAAGCTGGCTTCGATCCCAATAAAAAACAATGGAGCACAGGGGTTGTATTTGTAGATATTAATGCAGATGGCTGGCTAGATATCTATGTTTGCAATGCGGGCAATATGGAGGATGCCAATCTTCGTAAAAATCAATTATTTATCAATAATCATAATAATACATTTTCAGAAAACGCAGCTGCTTATGGATTGGATGATGATGGCTATACAACACATGCTTCATTTTTTGATTACGATTTAGATGGAGATTTGGATTGCTTTATAGTGAATAATAGTCCTATCCCAGTGAATACACTTAATTACGCCAATGTAAGAGATCAACCAGCAGCAGAAGCTAAAGTCGCCGATTTTTTAAAAGGTGGCGGCGATCATCTATTCAGAAATGATAACGGTAAATTTAAAGAAGTTACCTATCAATCGGGCATTCATGGAAGCTTAATTGGCTTTGGATTAGGTGTAACCATTGGTGATATTAATGAAGATGGCTACCCAGACGTATATGTTTCAAACGATTTCTTTGAAAGAGATTATCTCTATATCAATCAACATAATGGAACATTCAAAGATGAACTCGAGCACAGAATGCAACATATAAGCTTATCCTCGATGGGCGCAGATATACAAGACATAAACAACGATGGTAGGCTTGATATCTTTACAACCGATATGTTACCAGGGGATGATTATCGACTAAAAACGAATACATCTTTTGAAAACTATGATGTTGTAAAACTAAAACAAACACAGGGCTTCTATAATCAATATACCCAAAACGCCTTGCAAGTAAATAATGGAGGCGGACATTTTATTGAGGCTGGCTTCTATAGTGGCGTAGCAGCAAGCGATTGGAGTTGGGGGGCTTTGATGTTTGATGCCGATAATGATGGCCTCTCTGATATCCTCGTATGTAATGGAATATATAGAGATGTTACAGATCAAGATTTTATAGACTTTTTTGCGAATGATGTTGTAAAACAAATGGTATTAACAGGCAAGAAAGAAGAAGTAGGCAACATTATCAATAAAATGCCTTCTGTGCCAGTGCCCAACAAATTTTTTAGAAATACAGGAAATTTGAAATTTGAAGATGTAGGCAATAACTGGGGCTTTAAAAAACCATCATTTTCTAATGGAGCTGTATATGCCGATTTAGATAATGACGGCGATTTAGATCTTGTTATAAATAATGTAAATCAACCAGCAACTATTTATAAAAATGGTAGTAGAGCAGTAAAAGAAAAATCAAACAATTATATTTCATTGCAAGTAAAATATAAAGATCAAAATATCTTTGGTATTGGTACGGTAATAAAAATTTGGAGTAAGGAAAAGCAAATTACACGTGAAGTAATGCCAGCACGTGGCTTTCAATCTTCCGTTGATTATACGCAAACTATTGGACTAGGTAATTTAGCAGTTGATTCTATTATAGTTAAATGGCCCAATGGATATACCAGCAAGATTAATGCGCCAATTAATACGCTTACCAAAATTAGCTATGATGAAAAAATGGTTCGAAAACCCAATACTATAGTAAGCCAACAAGCAACGCCTTTTTTTACAAAGGTTGAGCAGTTATTTGATAAACATACAGAAGATGATTATGTAGATTTTTATAATGAAAGAAATATCCCCTTTATGCTTTCTAAGCAAGGACCAAAAGGGGCAAGCGCTGATGTAAATGGGGATGGATTAGCCGATATTTTTATTGGAGGTGCTTTTCAACAACCTTCTCAATTATATCTTCAAACGGTTAATGGCTTTGTGCAAAAAGATATTCCGGATTTTAAAAAGTTTGCATTTACAGATGTTACCGCGGCTTTCTTCTTTGATTACGATAAAGATGGAGATAATGATTTGTTTATTGGTAGTGGTGGAAATATGGCAGCTGCAGAATCGAATACGTATCAAAATCAGTTATATGAAAATGACGGCAAAGGAAATCTTCAATTAAAGCCGGGTACATTTGGCATTAGTCATACGAATTGCGGTTCAGCTATTCCAATGGATTATGATAACGATGGTTATCTTGATATTTTTATTGGAAGTAGAAGTGAACCCCAGCAATATGGTATATCCCCTCGATCCTTTATTTTTCACAATAATAAAAAAGGAGGCTTCGAAGATGTTACAGATAAAGTAGCGCCATTTTTACTACAATATGGAATGATAACTAGCGCTGCATTTGAAGATATAAATAGCGATGGAAAAAATGAGTTGATTATAGTTGGCGAATATTTGTCGCCACAAGTATTCCGGTATAATGGAAAATTATTTGAGGAGAAGACAAATGGGTTAGAAAAATTAACAGGATGGTGGCAGCAAATGCAGGTAGCTGATATGGATGGTGATGGAGATATGGATTTGATATTGGGCAATATGGGGCTAAATTTTTATTTGCAACCAAATCAAGATCGCTTAGTGAAAGTATGGATAAAAGATTTTGACCAAAACGGTACAATCGATAAAATTTTCACCCAACATATTAATGGGAAAGACGTACCCGTTTTTTTAAAGAAAGATATTACCGATCAATTACCATCCCTCAAAAAATCGAACTTTAAGCATGTTGAATATGCTAATAAAACGATTCAAGAATTATTTCAACATGAGTTAGATAACGCGCTTGTAAAAACAATTAGTACATCGGCATCTGGTATTGCTATCAATGATGGGAAAGGAAATTTTAACTTCAACTCCTTCCCTGTAATGGCTCAGATGAGTTCATTGCAAGCCATACAAGTATTGGATGTAGATGATAATGGAACAAAAGATATAGTAACTGCCGGAAATTTTTATGATTTATTACCTCAGTTTTGTAGGGTAGATGGATCGTACGGATCAGTTTTATTAAATAAGGGCAAGGCTAACTTTACTGTGGTAGATCAACTTGAAACTGGCTTGCTACTGAATAGTCAAATCAGAGATATTATTCCAATACAAAGAAAAGATAAACAGCAGTTACTTTTCTTGCAAAACAATGATTTTCCTCTTCTATTCAATATGCGTAAAATAGCTGCCAAAAAGAAATAGCCCTATGCGTAAAAGTATTTTTTGGTTGATGGTTTCACTAGGAGCATGGTCATGTTCTTCAAAAAAACATGTAAATTATTTATTTGATACACTGAGTGCCGATTCAACCGGTATTCAATTTGAAAACAAGATTGTACCTACACCCGCCTTTAATTTGTTTTCTTATATGTACTATTATAATGGTGCAGGTACGGGCGCTGGCGACTTCAATAATGATGGATTGATCGATTTATATTTTGCAGCTAACCAAGGGAAATCTGCTATGTATATTAACAAAGGCAGAATGCGGTTTGAAGATATTACAGATAAGGCAGGAATTATTCAAGATAGTGCTTGGAATACCGGTGTTTCTGTGGTTGATATTAATGCAGATGGGCTATTAGACATTTATTTATGCTGTGTTGGAAACTATAAAATATTGAAAGGCCGAAATAGGTTATTGATTTGTACGGGTATTGATAAAGAAGGTATTCCGCATTATGAAGAAAAAGCATCCATGTATGGATTAGATTTTTCTGGATTTAGTACACAAGCAGCTTTTTTAGATTTTGATGCAGACGGCGATTTAGATATGTTTCTACTCAATCATTCTGTTAATCACGATGGTAACTATGCGCCAAGAAGTAATTTTATAAATACCTACGATTCATTGGCGGGACAAAGGCTCTATAGAAATGATAAGGGCAAGTTTGTAAATATAACAGCAGCTTCAGGAATTAATGGATCAAGAATTGGTTATGGATTAGGTGTAGCCGTAGCAGATATTAATATGGACGGGTGGCCCGATATCTATGTTGGCAATGATTTCCATGAGAATGATTATCTATATATCAATCAGAAAAATGGAAAATTTGAA
>JBDKJW010000047.1:0-12833 GCA_039796395.1 Bacteroidota bacterium | reverse complement strand
GCATTGGATCCAAGGCCAGCAATGAGTTCTTGGTGGAGTATTCAAAATATACAAGTTCGGTGGCATCAAATAAAAGGCGTTGAAATATATGGGGGAGTAAAAAATTTATTGAACTATTTACCTGGGAGGGGCTTGCCATTTTTAATTGCAAGAGCCAATGATCCTTTTGATAAGCAAGTGCAGTATGGTGTAAACGGACAAATCATAGCTACACCTGATAATCCTTATGCATTGAGCTTTGATCCTAATTATGTGTATGCACCTAATCAGGGTATTCGATTTTTTGTAGGTTTGCGTATAAATATTCGATAGTAATATGTTACAACGAATACTATTAGTAGTTTTTTTTGCTTCAATAACTTTTTTTGTAAATGCGCAACTACAGCAATATAAAATTGAGCAGTTAGATAGTTTACAACAAAGAGAACCTAGGCCAGTACTTGTTTTTATGTATACCAATTGGTGTGTGTATTGTAAGCAAATGCGGCATACTACTTTTAAAAATAAGCAACTAGTTGATGTATTGAATAAACAGTTTTATGTGGTGGCATTTAATGGTGAACAAAAATCAACTGTTTATTTTAGGTCGCGGAAATTTGAATTTATACCAACGGGTGATGGAACTGGGTATCATCAATTACTATTTACACTCGGTATGCCAAGGAATGAAATAGGGTATCCTTCTATTAGTTTTTTAAAGGCTGATTTAACAGTGATTGATAATGCAAGTGGTTATTTAAGTGCCAAAGAGTTATTGACAGCTATCCATAAAATACCGCAATAATAAGGTGCCATTAAAAATTGTACCTTTAGGGTGCATGCCACTTAAAACATTTAAGTATAGTAAGGATAATGTAACAATCGTTTGGAAGCCCGAACAGTGTATTCATAGTAAAATTTGCTGGACCGATTTGCGGGATGTTTTTGATCCATTCAGGAAGCCATGGGTGAATATGGATGGTGCTTCCCTAGAAGCTATTGTAGCACAAGTTGGTAAATGTCCGAGCGGCGCTTTATCTATTCTTTCATCTGTAGAAAATAAACATATGGATAATCAATCAAGTAAAGAGCCTGTAGCTATTCAAATTAAGCTGAATGGCCCTATTTTAATTCAAACGAGTTGTGCGGTAACAAAACCGGATGGCACGGTAGAAATAAGAGAAGGTGTTACAGCACTTTGTAGATGTGGTGCATCTGCGAATAAGCCATATTGCGATGGTGCACATAAAAAAATTGAATTTAAAGACTGATGAAAAAAACAGTTGTATTGGGTGCTTCGGATAACCCGGAGCGATATAGTTATTTAGCCGTACAGCGATTAAGATCACAGCAACATCCTGTTGTAGCGATAGGAAGAAAAGCAGCGACTGTTGCAGATGTAGATATTGTTACTACACAGGATCCTATTGAAAACGTTGATACAGTTACGTTGTATTTGAATCCAACTGCGCAGCAGGAATACTATGATTATATTTTTTCATTGAATCCGAAGCGTATCATTTTTAATCCGGGTACAGAGAATGTAGACTTTGCCGCGCGCGCTAGCGCGCGCGGGATTGAAGCCTTGGAGGCATGCACGTTGGTTTTATTGAGTACGGGTATGTACTAAAACCCTCCCCAACTCTCCCGATCCAAACTTCTATACTGAATGGCTTCGGCTAAATGTTCTGGTTTGATCGAGGGGGAAGACGCTAAATCGGCAATGGTTCGGCTCACTTTTAAAATGCGATCATATGCCCTGCCGCTTAAATTCAATTTCTCCATCGCCCTTTTCAATAATTGTTCCGATGCTTGATCCAAAACACATATCGCTTGTAACATACGCGTATTCATTTGCGCATTAGCATATACACCATCAGTTTCTTGAAAGCGTTTTGCCTGAATATCTCTCGCAGCAATCACCCGCTCCCGAACATTTGCCGATGGCTCTCCTTTCTGCTGTTTGCTTAGCTCTGTAAAAATTGCGGGCGTTACTTCTACATGTAAATCAATACGGTCTAATAATGGTCCGGATACTTTATTCAAATATTTTTGAACAATACCTGGTGCGCAAGTACATTCTTTATCGGGGTGGTTGTAGAAACCACATGGACAAGGATTCATAGAAGCAATCAACATAAAGTTGGCAGGAAAGTCTAGCGCAATTTTAGCACGCGATATACTTACTTTTCTCTCCTCCATGGGCTGCCGCATTACTTCTAATACGGTTCTTTTAAATTCGGGTAATTCATCTAAGAACAATACTCCATTATGTGCTAATGAAATTTCACCAGGTAATGGGTAGCCGCCACCTCCCACTAAAGCCACATCCGATATGGTATGATGGGGAGAACGAAAAGGACGTTTATTTATTAATGAACTATTAGCAGGTAATCTGCCAGATACACTATGAATTTTTGTAGTTTCTAATGCTTCAGCTAAACTAAGTGGTGGAAGAATAGTGGGTAAGCGCTTGGCTAGCATGGTTTTTCCCGCGCCTGGCGGACCAATCAAAATTGCATTATGTGAACCTGCAGCGGCAATTTCCAAAGCACGTTTTATGTTTTCTTGTCCACGTACTTCTTCAAAATCAAATTCAAAATTAGTTTGTGTGTCAAAAAATTCTTCTCTTGTATTTACAATAGTTGGTTCTATTTGTAAAGATTCATTCAGGAAATCTACAACTTCTCTCAAATGCTCAACACCATATACTTTTAATTGATTTACCATGCCTGCTTCTCGGGCATTTGCTTTTGGAAGAATTAATCCGTCGTACCCTTCTTTGCGTGCTTGTATGGCAATGGGTAAAGCACCCTTAATGGGTTGAACAGATCCATCTAATCCTAGTTCTCCCATTATAATATAGCGAGTTAGTTTTTCAGGATCTGTTATTTGTTCACTCGCACCCAATACACCCAAGGCAATTGGTAAATCGAATGAAGAACCCGTTTTTTTAATATCAGCAGGTGCTAAGTTTACCACCACTTTTGTGCGCGGCATATAATATTCATTACTCTTAATAGCGCTTTCTGTTCTTTGTAAACTTTCTCTCACAGCGCTATCGGGTAAGCCAACAATAGCATAGCCTTGCCCCATACTTACATTTACTTCTACGGTAATAGTAATTGCTTCAACGCCATACACGGCGCTGCCAAATGATTTAACAAGCATCTAATATTTCGGGAAACCTCCCGCGGGGAATTGGGAGGGCTACAAACAAGATAAAGATAGGCGTTTCACCACTACTAAACGTAAATAAACGGCTACTGGTTGATGGATTGAATAACTAATCCAACTACCTCTCCAATTTTATTATCATCTATCCAGCGGGTTACAATGAGTAAATCATGTGTTTTATCGATCACTATATAATTGCCACCATAGCCAGCTGCATAATAAACGCTTGAAGGCACATTCTTCCATTTATAGGTACTATTCAACCACCATAAATAGCCATACTCTTTATTAGCAGTAGATGACTGTTGAACAGTATTTACCCATTTCTCTGAAACTAATTGTTGGCTATTCCATTTGCCGTTACGCAAAAAGAGCAAGCCAAAGCGTGCCATATCTGTTGTGTTGATGAATAAGCCGCCGCCATGATGGCCACCACCACTAACGGATTGCATCATCAAGCCATCTATATTTACAAAAGAGTTTTCATAACCGTACCAACGCCAGGTAGTACTAGCACCAATAGGATCCATGATTTTCTCTTTCAACACAACTGGTAATGGCTTTCTCCATACTTGTAGTAATGAATAGGCAAGTAGGTTTACACGTACATCATTGTATTTATAAAAATTACCTGGTTCATTGAATGGTCGTTTTTTCCAATCATCCATTGTGCCAGTTCTCGGTGGTCTATCGGCCCAGTCGTGTAAACCAAATAAAGTACCACTCCAATCACTAGATTGGGTTAGTAAATGATCCCAAGTTATTTTACTATTATGCGTGCTTTTGAATGATTCATCCCAAACATAATTAGTAACTCTATCATTCACATTTTTTATCAAACCCTTATCTATAGCTAATCCTGCGGTGGTAGATAAAAAACTTTTTGTAACGCTAAATGTCATATCAACGCTATTTACATCACCCCATTTTGCTACAATATATCCATCTTTAATAATTAATCCTGCTGGTCCGCCACGTTCTTTTGTTGGACCAATTATTTTATAATCAGGTTCATTGGCATAGGATTTCAAAATGGCTATGCGTAAGTCTTTATCAACTTTATTTTCATTAACTATTGCAAGCTTCACCGCACTATCTAATAGGGTTTGATTAAGTTTTAATGCGGAAGCAGATTTAGTTTGCCATATACTATCCGGGAAGTAGAACTTTTGGGCGGTAAGGTATAAGGTAGAAGCTGAAAGGAGTAAGTAAATTACTAATCTAATAATCATCTGTAAAATGAATTTGTAATTATCTATTTATTCTTATGCGCTTCCATATCAATTTCAATAAGCTGCCCTTTTATGGCCAGTCCTTTTACTTCCAACCAAGTGCCAGTAGGAAATTGCTTCTTATAAATTGAATTTCTAAAGCCAGATACTTTAATAAAGTCATCCATACTTGTAGTGTACACATTTTCAGCAATAACATCATCAAATGTGTAGCCATAATGTTTTAGTATTTTCTCCAGATCGGCATAGCAATTCTTCATTTGTTGTTCCATATTGCCAGGAGCAACAATAACGCCAGCATCATCCATACTTACTGCACCAGAAATTTTAAGATCATTACCAATTTGTACAGCATGTGTATAGCCATATTCCTTTTCTAATTTAGGACGAAGATTAAAGTACACAGGGGTATCTAAATGAGTTACTACTACTTTCTCTTCTACCATATTTTTTTCGCTTTTATTGTTGGCACAGCTGCTTAAAAATGAAATACATAGTAAGAGGGTTAATGCTTGTAAGATTGGTTTTCTCATTTGAGTATGTTTTGGTTATTTTTTATACTACAAGTTACGGTGAACCTTTCAATAATATGCCACCCTCGGGATGACGTTTATCCCCCTCAATTAATATAGGCTTCTACTCTGCAGCGGCGGTCAGCCTAACATAACCTTATCGCTTCTTCCTTCCATCTTCCTCCTTCCACCCTATTACCTATAACCTCTCCAAAATATCAACTACCCCCTGTTGCTTTAGAATTAAGTAGCCTAAACGGTCGTTGCTAACTCCTTCTTTAAGGTGATAGCTAAACACCAGTTGATCATTTTCTACAGCCGTTTCAAAATAGCGGAATGAAATATTAGGGTGATGCTGTAAGCTAGTAGCTATTTCATATAAGTGTGTAGAAAGTATGAATAATCCATTATTCATTTTGCGTAGCCCCTCAATTACAATGGTGCTACATTTTACAGCATCTTGTTGGTTAGTGCCTTTAAATAATTCATCAATTAATATCAACCACTTTTTCTTGTCGCTGATACGCTCAACCGTATTCTTAATTCGTTGTACCTCATTAAAGAAAAAACTTTCTCCTTTACTGATATTATCTGTTACCTGAATATTACTCAATATCCCATCAAAATAACTCAGCTGCATGGCTTCAGCAGGTACAGCCATACCTATATGCGCTAAGTATACTGCCAAGCCACAAGCCTTAATAAATGTACTCTTTCCGGCCATATTGGCCCCGGTGAGAAATAGAAAATTAGCGCCGGGTGCTAATTGAATAGAATAAGGAGTAGGTATTTGTATTTGAAAATGAAAAAGATTTTTTGCAGAAAAATAAGGGTTACTACTTTCTATAAAGTTGGGGAAAGTAAAATTATACTTGTTGCCTGCAATGGCTAAACTCATATATGCGTCGAGCTCGCTATACATATCAATCAGTTCATCTGCAAATGTTTTATACCCTTTTCTTAAATATTGTGCATACTCAAGTACTAATGAAGGAGTAAGTTTTTCTTTTTCCTGGATAATTATACTTGGTACCAATCCTTTTTTCAACAGCATTTGCATACGGGTAGCAATCCGAAGTAATAAAGCACTATTGCTATTTTCAATTAATGCTTGTATGATAGATAATGCTTTAAAAAAATCGATACAATGCTTTACACTAAATTCCGACAATGCATAGTCTTCGCTTTTTAACAGCTTATACATCAACGCCGGAAAATTACCTTGTATAGTTGGGTATGCATCTATGGGCGACTCATAAAACTTCTGCAACACCATAATGGTGCCATTGGTTAGCGTGGTAGGCCATGTAGGAGCAATATTTTGTAAATGCTGAATGGTTTGTTGGGTTTCGCTTATTTCTTTGAGTGAACCCAACGGGTGAGCTAATAAATAACGCAGATAATCTCTCCCAGCATTTGTACTGGTAAAATTCAAATAATGAAAAACCGACTGTTCTTCTTCTGTATGAAAAATGCCTAAATCGTAGAGGGTGGTTTTATCTACTTGCATGCAGTGGCTATTGGCGATTAAATGATAATCTAGATCCCCATTGAGATTCATCGAACACTCCATTTCCATAAGCAAGATGTCCGTTTACAAAAGTATTTCTAATAATAGCAGGTAAAACAGCACTTTCTAAAGGGCTCCAACCACATTTGTATAAAATATTATTTTTCGAAACAGTTGTTTTTTGCTGCTGATCTATCATCACTAAATCGGCAAAATAGCCCTCGCGTATATAGCCTCTTTCTTTGATTTGAAAACAATCAGCTACTGCGTGGCTCATTTTTTGTACCAATTGCTCTACGGTTAATCTTCCTTCTGCCACATATTTCAACATGAGTAGTACGGAATGTTGTACCAATGGCAAACCTGCATGCGCATGCTCATAGGCTTCTTGTTTTTCTGTCCAAGTATGTGGGGCATGATCGGTGGCAATTACATCTATCCGATCATCTAGCAAAGCCTTCCATAATGCTTCTTTATGATGTGCTGCTTTAATAGCGGGGTTACATTTTATTTGGTTGCCTAATTGAGGATAATCATCGGCCGTAAAATGCAAATGATGTACACATACTTCACAGGTAATGCGTTTATCGGCTAAGGGTAGCATATTCGAAAAAAGCTGTAATTCTTTTTCGGTAGTGATATGTAGAATATGCAATCTGCTATTATGTTTCTTAGCATACTGAATGGCTTTAAAAGAAGATTCAAAGCATACTTCTTCATTGCGAATAATAGGATGATCTGCTGCTTCTAGTATGGGTTTTAATGATTTTACTTTTTGTAAATTTTCTTTGATCATCGATTCTTCTTCACAATGCGTAGCGATCAATAATTCTGATTCGGCAAAAACTTGTTCCAGTACTAACGGACTATCAACCAATAAATTACCGGTAGAAGAGCCCATGAAAATTTTTACGCCACATACTTCATTTTTCTTGGCATTTATTTTTCTAATCTCTTCTACATTATCATTGGATGTACCCATGAAGAAAGAGTAGTTCGCCAATGCAGATTTTGCAGCAATCGAATATTTATTTTCTAATAAATCAACGGTAAAAGCGGGTGGATTGGTATTGGGCATTTCCATAAAAGAAGTAACACCCCCTGCTACCGCAGCCTTTGCTTCAGAATAAATATTGGCTTTATGGGTTAACCCAGGTTCACGAAAATGAACCTGGTCATCGATAGCACCAGGAATAAGTAACTGGTTTGAACCATCAATCTCTTTGACCCTAATTTTACTATCTATTTGTCCGCCAATTTTTTCTATTCTATCCCCTTTAATGAGTAAATCACCGTAAATTCTTTGTTGCTCGTTAATGATGCACGTATCTTTAATGATTGTATGCTGCATGTATACAGTAATTTGTGTCTAGTTAATTTATGAGAATGCAATTTATTAAAACTATAGTCTACCTTACTTTTTTTCTCACACCCATTTTGGGTGTTGCACAATCTACCTATATACCCAACGGAACTAAGGATTATATACTCATCGATAGGCTTGAAATTAAAACAAAGAATCCCAACCTATTTTTTACCCATGTTAAACCTTATAATCGCAAATACTATACAAAACAGGTTGAGTTTATAGATAGCGCAAGGTATAATGATGAAGCACTAAAAACGAAATTGAGTGATATTGATATCTATAATATGGAGCGGTTTTTAACGAATAATGCGGAATGGACGAGCCGAGAGGATTTGAATAAGCCGCAAAACATTTTTCGCAATTTTTTTCATGCAAAAGGAAATTTATTTGAGGTTAATAACAAAGATTTTTATGTGCAGGTAAGTCCACTGTTGAATATACAAACCGGACAAGAAAATGGCTACGATAAACCAATATTTCAAAATACGAGGGGGGTATATATACGAGGCAGAATAGCCGATAAGGTTGGTTTTGATGTATATTTTACAGATAATCAAGAACGAGATCCACAGTTTGTTCAAGCCTGGGTAAAACAATACAAAGCTATACCAGGGGCTGGTTTTTATAAACCATTAGGCGTAGTAGAGGGCTATGATTATACAGAGGTAAGAGGATCGATTAGCTTTAAAGTGGCCAAGTTTATTGATATGCAATTTGGCTACGATCGAAATTTTATTGGCAATGGTTTTAGAAGCATGTTCATGAGCGATTTTAGCAATAATGCATTGTTTTTAAAAATGAATACACGGATTTGGAAGCTGAATTATGAAAATTTATTTATGGAACTGATTCAGCCCAACGGCTTTATTGCAAATGGGGGTAGGAATTTACCGAGGAAGTATTTTAGGATGAATCATTTAAGTATCAATGCTACTAAGTGGTTAAATGTGGGCATTTTTGATGCAGTGATGTTTGGGAGAGGTGATCATTTTGATTTCATGTACCTCAATCCGATTTTATTTTTAGTGCCTGGCCAGCAACAAGTGGGTAGCCCCGATAATACGATGTTGGGCATTGATGCAAAAGCCAATATTGCTAAGCGTTTTCAGGTGTATGGACAAGTTAATTTTGATGAATTTTTATCTAAAGATCTTTTTAATAACCGGAATAGCTGGCAAAATAAATATGCCTATCAAGTAGGTCTAAAGTATATCGATGTATTTGGTGTAAAGAATGTGGATCTTCAATTAGAATCGAATAGAGTGCGGCCATTTACATATTCGCATTTAGATAGTACAAGCAATTGGATACATTATAATCAGCCCTTTGCACATACGCTGGGCGCTAATTTTCAAGAGTATATTGGTATTATAAGGGCTCAGCCTATGAAACGGTTATATATAAATGCAAGGGCTATGTATTATCGCCAAGGAAGAGATTCATTGGGGTATAATTTGGGGGCAAATCCTATGCGACCATATACGGATAGGGCAAGAAACGATTTTTTAAAAGTGGGCAGCGGAGATGAAACAAAAGTATTGATGTTAACACTACAACTCTCTTATGAGTTGGCAGAGAATTTATTTATTGATCTCAATGTAAATAGAAGATCTAGTACTTCTTTATTGGGGGGTACAGCACCTGAAGCAACGATTGTATCTGGCGGGGTAAGATGGAATATGGCGAGAAGAGAATTTGTTTTTTAATCTTCTAAATGAATAGAGAATACAATCATCCGCGATTGTATTTTATCTAATGCGCTTGAATATTTTAATCCGGCATCTCGTTGGTGGATATTGCTTAGTCCGTAACTAATTTTTATTTCCGGACTAACCGTTACAAATGGCAAGTAGAAGTTGAAACCAATGCCAGCTTCTAACCCAAAATCATTTCTTTTTAGTTTTACCAAGTCTTCTGCATTTCGGGTAGAGGCATTACTCGATAAATCGATATCGTATTTAATACCGCCCAATAAGTAAGTTCTAAAATTGCCAATACGATCGGAGTTGAATTTTACTTGCAATGGAAAACTCATAAGGGTTGAAGGAAGGGTTTGTACGGCGTTGGTTCCTTCTCCTGTTCTAGTAGACCCTTGTGTATAGCGAATTGTTTTTGCCCCACCGATTATTAGTTGTGGATTAACACGAACTTGAAAATGATCAGTTAATCTACCCGTAGCTAAGAGGCCCATAGCTATGCCACCACTCGATCCTGGCTCGGCAGTAAGAATGCTATCGCTAGCGAGAAATGTATTTGATTTTACCTGGTGTAAGTAAGAACTGTTATATCCCAACGTAATACCAAAATAATAGCGTTGATCTTCTCGTTGAAGACGATACAACTGTTTTTGGGCATTCGCTGAAAAAACAATGCTTAACAGAACCGGTAAAAGCAGAATTATTTGCTTCCGCAGTATACCGTGCATATTCCGAAACTAAGTTTTTTCAAATAAGTTTGGGTAAATCCTGCTTCATTCATAATATTTAAAAAAGTGAGCCCTTCTGGGAATGCTTGTACGCTTTTGTTTAAATATGCATACGCATCTTTATTATTGGAAAATAATTTTCCAACCGAAGGGGTAATAAAATCCATGTATAAATTATAAAACTGTTTAAAACCAGCAGTCGTAGGCTTTGAAAATTCTAACACTACTAATTTACCACCTGGTTTTAAAACGCGATGCATTTCTATTAAGCCTTTTTCAAGATGCTGAAAATTACGCACGCCAAAGGCTACGGTGATGGCATCAAAATAATCGTTGGCAAAAGGAATATTCGCACTATCTGCTTCTGTAAGTGTAATCACATGATTGAGCTTAGCATCAGCAATTTTTTTTCTACCAAAATCTAACATCCCCGACGAAATATCAATGCCTTCAATTTTTGTTGGGTTCAATATTTTTTGCAAGAGTAAAGCTACATCTGCAGTGCCCGTTGCTACATCGAGAATAATTTTGGGTTGAAGAGAAGCTAATTCTTTAATTGCTTTTTTGCGCCAATTAATATCAATGCCCGCACTTAGGAAGCGATTCAAAAAATCGTACCTAAAAGCAATGCTATTAAACATATTTGCCACCTGCTCTTTTTTATCGAGCGTGCTAGCTTCAAAAGGAACAATCTCATCATGCGCATACTTCGCCATGGCTCAAAGATATTGATTTTATAGGGCTTGGTAGTGGTTAATATTTAGCAAAAATTACGCCATAGGGCTTCAAAAAGGCTTTATCTTCATGGTCTGTGAAAGCAAAAGTGTACAAATCTACGGGTAGCTGGTACGTAGTTAAAACGGCAGATGAGCAGTTTCATAACGCTCGTGTAAAAGGAATTTTTAAAATTGACGGCATTACTTCAACAAACCCTATTGCTGTAGGCGACGAGGTAGATATATCTTTTGAAGATGTTGAAGAAGCCTCTGCTGTTATTGAAGAAATTCATGATCGTCATAATTATGTGGCAAGGGTTTCGCCGCATAACAAAAGGCAACATCATATTATTGCATCTAATATTGATCAGAGTTTTTTGTTTGCTACCTTAAAATCACCCAAAACATCTTTGGGCTTCATAGATCGTTTTTTAGTAGCCTGTGAATCTTTTCATATACCTGCTACGATCATTTTTAATAAGGCGGATATTTATAAGGATAAGGAACTTGCACAGTATGCATTGATTCAATCTATTTATACAAAAGCCGGTTATGATGTAATGCTTACCAGTGTTGAGAAAGGGGAAGGGTTGGAAGCCGTAAGGTATAAGCTAAAAGGGAAAACAACATTGTTGAGTGGACATAGTGGCGTTGGAAAATCTACATTGATTAATGCACTCTTTCCCAACTTTGATTTGCGAACACAGGAAGTGAGTAGTTGGAGCGGAAAGGGCATGCATACAACTACATTTGCAGAGATGTTTGATATTGATGAGCACAGCCGGGTAATAGATACACCGGGCATTCGTGAACTTGGTATTAGCGATGTTTCAAAACAAGAATTATCGCATTATTTTCCGGAAATGCGGATTGTATTAAATGAGTGTCAGTTTAATAATTGCTCGCATTATAACGAACCAGGTTGCGCGGTTAAACAAGCTGTAAATGAGGGTACTATTTCGGAGGAACGTTATGTAAGTTATCTCACCATTAGAGATACGATAGAAGAGAACTTGTACTAGTAAATGAGTTGTTTACTCTTATTGTATTTAGGCGCTTTGGCCGCAGCTTTATTATCACTTAATAATTTTTCGGCGCCTACGTTTTTACCATTACTCGGACAGTTGCCATCTTGTTTAGCTTCTTTGGATGAATTTTTTCCAATGCCTAACATTTTGCAAGAGCTGAGGCTAAGAAGAGCTAAAAACAATATAGTAAATAGGTTGCGCATGATTGAAATATAAAGTTAGTTGATTTATAACGTATGGGGCCGCATTTTATTTGATAAAGTTGTGGTTATAATCACTAAACCAAGACGCGTATTTTACATAATTATTGGAGATCCGGTCAATTTCGCCACTAATTAATTCTTTGGAAATATCTTTTACCTTCTTAGCAGGTACACCCGCATAAATACTTCCTGCTTCAACAATGGTGCCTTCTAACAATACAGCGCCAGCTGCAATAATGGAATTGGAATGCACTACACAACGATCCATTACAATGGCACCCATACCAATTAATACATTATCGTGTAGTATGCAACCATGCACAAGTGCATTATGTCCGATAGAAACATTATTCCCAATCTCTGTAGGATTTTTTTGATAGGTACAATGTATCACCGCCCCATCTTGAATATTTACTTTATTGCCCATACGTATATAATGTACATCTCCACGTACTACGGTGTTGAACCAAATACTACATGCATCACCCATTATTACATCACCTACAATGGTGGCATTAGGGGCAATAAAACAATCAGCTCCAAATTGCGGGTGCTTTCCAAGAACGGGGAGAATGGTGGCCATGGGTTACGGGTTACGGGTTACGGGTTACGGGTTACGGGTTACGGGTTACGGGTTACGGGTTACGGGTTACGGGTTACGGGTTACGGGTTACGGGTTACG
>JBDKJW010000046.1:0-12923 GCA_039796395.1 Bacteroidota bacterium | reverse complement strand
GGCATCAACGAAATTAATAAGCAACTTGAACTTATGCAGTATCATAAACTGCATATTGTGATAGGCATGGTAAAAGACAAAGACATCGGCGCCGTACTATCACTTTTACCACATCATGCAACATATTATTTTACCAAAGCGCAAATACCAAGGGCAATTGATGAAATAAGTTTACAGGCCACCGCTATGGAAAAAGGATTACAAGGTAATAGTTATTTAGCCGTAAACGAAGCCATCAACGCCGCTATAGCAAGTGCTGATCCGGCTGATTTAATATTGATTTGTGGAAGCGTTTTTCTAGTAGGCGAAATCGATAAAGCACTATGGCATTTGTAACCACCTTAATTTTAGGGCAGCAGCAAACATAGGTCCAGCCTGTATTCCATGGGTAAAGCCATTTTCTTTCAACATACCTAAAAACTGTTCTTTCGAATACAAAACAAGCTCAATATCTTCATAAGGATCAAAACTTGTTGTCAAATTTTGAACAGCATTACGCGCTAAAAAAAACCATGCTTTATTATGTTCTAATGGCGGATTAGGATGCACTGTGTACAACAGTTCAATATCCTTACTTGAGTAGCCCGTTTCTTCTTGCATCTCACGCTTTGCAGCTTCTATTGGTTCTTCTCCCCTATCTATCATACCCCCAGGCAATTCAATACTTGGTATACCTACTGCATGCCTAAATTGTTTTACCAATACCACTTCTTCTTTTTCTGTAACAATTACAATATTGCAAAAACTTGGAATATCGACAATAATATAAGGATCAAGTACTCTCCCATCTGGCAATTCACAAGCTTCTTCACGAATCTGTAGCCACTTCTTCCGATAGGTAATTGTAGTGCTCAATGTTTTCCAAGGCTTTGGCATATTAAAAAGAAACGAGTTTATTCATTTTCAATAAAGCATACAGAATAGTACAAGTTTGCATTGATTGTACAAATTTCTGCGCTTTGAACCATTCAATAAAATCATCCCACGCTAATAATACTACTTCTATTCCCTCTTCTTTATCCAATGCTACATTGGGGTCGTACACACCGCCTGTAGCTAAGAACATACGCATTACATTCGTATTCGTAGTAGGATTAGGTGAAGTAAACCCTAAGTATTCAATGTTTTCAAAACGATAGCCTGTTTCTTCCAATAACTCTCTTGCCATCGCATCTTCTAAAGAAGCATCAGTAGGATCTATACAACCGCCAGGCAATTCAACTGCTATTACATCCAATGCCGGACGATATACTTTTTCAATAATTACCTTTCCATCTTTTGTAATAGCTAATGCGGTAGCATAATCAGGAAAGCCATATACATAAAATGGCTCAATGATTTTCCCATCTGCACGCTGATAACTATTCTTACGTACATCGGCCCATTTATCTTTTACTAATTGTTCCGAGGCAATTAATTTCCATTTTTCTACTGTACTCATTACCAGTTTTTTTGTTCTCTCAATGTAATAATATGAGCAGTATGATGCCTACCATGCCAAGCATATAAGCCCAATAAAAACCACAAACTCATTTCTCTTTTACTCTCAGGATGAAATACTTTGCGCTCCCATTTTTCATTACTCAAATCCTTAATAGTATAATACAAGCGTTGGTGTAATGCATGTAATAAAGTAATCGACACATTCACTGGAATAGCAGCCACATCTGGCAATACAGCCCATTCATTCTCCAAATAGGGTTTAATGCTAGGATTATCTTCAGTTAGTCCTAACTTAAACCTACAATAAGCATTCATATGGCTATCTGCCACATGATGTACTACTTGCTGCACCGTCCAGCCACCTTCTCTGTACGGGGTATCTAGTTGCGCTTTATCTAAATTAAGAATAGCCCTTTCTATTTCTTCCGGTAAGAATTTGATATCGAGCAGCCACGCTTCTTTCTGTTTTTCTGAGAAGGGCTGCTGTTCGAATTTGCCGATGGGATACTGGTTGTTCATATAAATATTTCACCCCTTCGGGGTTATTTTGGTTTGCTCTTATTGTTATTTCACCCCTTCGGGGTTATTTTGGTTTGCTCTTATTGTTATTTCACCCCTTCAGGGTTATAACCTTACTCATGCCTCCTCTCTTAAACCATGGCCTGTTAACTGAATAAATACATCTTCTAAATTTGCTTGCTTCACCTCTTTAGGTCTTTCAAATCCGCCGGCCACTAAATCATCAATTAATTTATCAGGCGAATCCAATGCTATAATCTTTCCGCTATCAATAATAGCTACACGATCACAAAGCACTTCAGCCTCATCCATATAATGGGTGGTGATGATAACAGTTGTACCCTTACCTCTAATGTCTTGTACAAGCTCCCATAAATTTCTACGTGCTTGCGGATCGAGACCCGTTGTAGGTTCATCTAAGAAAATAATCTTCGGCTTATTAATAAGTGTTGTGGCAATAGAGAACCGTTGTTTTTGTCCACCACTCAACTCTTTATATTTGGCTTTTGCCTTATCGCGTAAATTTACAGTATCCAATAACTGAAGTGGATCAATGGGTTCATTATACAAACCTGCAAATAAATGAATTAACTCTACTAAATTCAAGCTTGGGTAATAGCCCGATGTTTGCAATTGTACGCCAATTATTTTCTTGATTTCATTAGGCGAATCATCCAAATTATATCCATTAACAATAATAGTACCACTTGTTTTCTCCCGAAGTGTTTCAATAATTTCAAGCGTTGTAGATTTGCCTGCTCCGTTCGGACCTAATAATCCAAATATTTCACCTTCTTTTACATCAAAACTGATGCCTTTTACAGCATGAAAATCACCATATTTTTTATGTAGATCTTCAACTTTAATAATTGTTTTACTCATACTTAAAAATTGTATACAAGTCCTGTTGATTGTTGCCCTACTCCTATGCCTAATGAAGCCCTACTATTGTATCTTTTGTTAAATAATACCACAGCAGTTACCAGATTTTTTTGTGAAGTGAGTGTAAAATAACTACTTACAGCCGATGACACAAAACCACCTCCAATAAGCGCCCAACCAAGCCCCGTATTTTTATCTGCACCACTCATTCTACTAATACCTACTATAATGGCAATAGCTCCAGTAAAATTTAGTATTTGTCCAGTTACTTTATTCGCCTGGTGTTTATCATACAATTTTAGTAGCTCAGTATCTCCTGTTCTAAAAAAAAGATGTTTAAATTCCTTGCTGCCTCTAAAAACAGTGTCGTGATAAATAATATTATTGGGTTTTGGACCTACTAGGTAAGTCATGGCACCACCTCTATTCAACGGTTGCTGAGCGGTTATAAATGAGCTCATTAAACATAGAAAAAATAAAATAAATCCTTTCTTCAGCATGGTTTATTGATTAATACTTGTTGTAATTGTTGCCAATTCATCCATCATTTCTTTACTACCGATAAATAGAGGCGTACGTTGGTGTAATTTGGTAGGCACAATATCTAATATGCGCTGAATACCATCTGTAGCTGCCCCACCAGCCACTTCAACAATAAAAGCAAAGGGGTTTGCCTCATACAATAAACGGAGTTTCCCTTTTGGTTTATCAGTAGTACCCGGATACATAAATATGCCGCCTTTAATAAGATTGCGATGCACATCAGCCACCATACTCCCAATATATCGTTGTGTATAAGGGCCGCCATTGTCTTTTGTTTTACGCTGACAACCATCGATATATTTTCTTACCCCTTCATTATATTGGAAGAAATTACCATGGTTTACAGAGTAGAATTTGCCCGTGGGTGGACATTTAATATCCGGATGACTCAATGAAAACTCGCCAATGGATGGATCGAGGGTAAAGCCATTTACGCCACGCCGTGTAGCATATACAAACATGGTACTTGAGCCATAGATAACATAACCTGCAGCTACTTGTTTTTTTCCTTGTTGTAAAAAATCTTCTTGGGTACAGGGTTTTCCTAATTCGCTTACCCTCCTATATACACTGAAAATGGTACCGATTGATACGTTAACATCTATGTTTCCACTCCCATCTAATGGATCGAAAAGAACAACATATTTACTATTATTACTAAGTTCATCATTAAAAACAACAAAATCGTCCATTTCCTCACTGCCAATACCGGCACAACTAATGCCGTGTTTTAATACGCCCATGAACTGATTATTGGCGTATATATCCAATTTTTTTACATCTTCTCCTTGTACATTAATACTCCCTGCATCACCTAAGATATCTACTAATCCGGCTTTATTTACTTCTACATTTACCCGTTTTGCAGCAAGGGCTAAATCTCTTAGTAAACGGCTTAATTCGCCCGTTGCACTAGGGAACTGACGAAGTTGTTGAAGGGTAAATTCATCTAAAGTTAAGACGGCTCTATTCACATTCATGGGCAATCAAAGTTTTGTATAAAGATAGTCGTTTGCGGCGATGTATATTTGTTTCTATGAAACTATTCAAATTCGGAGGTGCCAGTGTAAATAGTGTGGAAAGAATTAAAAACCTGGTGCCTATTATTAATTTCTATAAGGGAGAAAAATTAACAATTATTGTATCGGCGATGGGTAAAACTACCAATGCCCTCGAGAAAGTGGCAGAAGCTTTCTTTGCCGGCAAAAAAGAAGAAGCGTTGGGCCTATTTGAGCAGGTAAAACAACAACATCTTACCACTGCAAAATATATTCTTGTAAAAGAATACAATGCTTGTTATGATGCATTAGTTAATTTTTTTACGGAGGTAGAATGGTTATTGCACGATAAGCCTGTTCGTGATTTTGATTATTACTATGATCAAATTGTTTGTTGTGGCGAACTATTAAGCACCAGTATCATCAGTTTTTATTTACGAGAAGAAGGAATTGCGAATGAGTGGATTGATGTTCGCGATGTGTTGAGAACAGACAATAATTTTAGGGATGCGGGTATTGATTGGCATTGGAGTACTGAAAAAATCAGGCAAAAAATAGCTCAAGCAAATACAACAATTGTTATTACGCAAGGTTTTATTGGCGCTACAGACGATAATGAAAGCACAACGCTAGGTAGAGAAGGCAGTGATTACACCGCAGCTGTTTTTGCTAATATTTTAGATGCTGAACACGTTACTATTTGGAAAGATGTGGCCGGGGTTATGAATGCAGACCCTAAGGCATTTCCCAATGCCCAGTTAATGCCCGAATTGAGTTTTACAGAAGTCATTGAAATGGCTTATTATGGTGCACAAGTAATACATCCAAAAACCATTAAACCCTTACAGAATAAAGGGATTCCATTGTTCGTAAAATGCTTTTTAAATCCCTCTCTACCCGGCACCATTATTCATAAACAAAAAGTAAAAATACTGCCTCCTGTAATTGTAATCAAACAAGATCAAGTACTGATGCGCCTAACTACGAATAACTTTTCTTTTGTTGGTGATGAGCCTATGAGTGAATTGTACCACTTGTTTAGTAGATTGAAGATCAAACCTAATCTAATTCAAACTGGAGCCATTAGCGTGCAATTATGTTTTGATAATAGAATAGAAAAAATTGATCAATTAGCCGCCGCAGCGAGCAGTTTCTTTGATGTGCAAGTAGAAAAAAATTTAGAACTACTAACCATTCGGCATCATACAAAAGCCATTGCTGAAGAGCTAACAGATAAAAAAGAAATTATTTTACAACAACAAACTCCTGAAACAGTACAGTATCTGTATAGATCTTGATACTACTGTATAAGTGGTTCTACAGATAGGAATTTTTCAAGTATATTTTTTAATTCAGCTTGTTTAAAAGGTTTCACCAAAATGGCATTTAATCCGCTTTGCATATAGGCATCGATATCATCTTGCAAAATGGTGGCTGTTAGCGCAATAATTGGGATAGCTGCTTTTTCTACATTATGCAATCTACGGATTGCAGCAGCGAGCTGATCCCCAGTTAAACCAGGTACATTTATATCGGTAAGCACTGCGTCATAATTATTAGCTTGAAACATTTGCAAAGCATGGGTACCATCTTTTGAAATATCGAATAGTATCTCAAGTTTTTTTAATTGCAAACTAATGAGCATAATATTCACTTCATTATCTTCTACTACCAACACTTTTTTCCCCTTCAATACATCTTTTTCCATATCATTTTCTATTGCTTTTGCAGAAGTGGTATCATTGATTTTTGCAACTTCGTAAGGAATTTTAAAGGTGAATGTAGCGCCTTCACTTACAATACTTTCTACCCCAATTACGCCGCCTTGCAATTCAACAAGTAGTTTACAAATGGATAACCCTAACCCTGTTCCCTTAATAGAACGCCTATTTGCATGTAAACTATTATTAGACGTTACCTGTGTGAATTCATCAAATATTGTTTGCAATTGATTTGTTGGTATACCAATACCTGTATCACTTACGCTAATTTTTATAATTGCCTTCTCCTCATTTTGTTCTGCAATAGTGGCACTAATTTTTACTGTTCCGGCATTTGTAAACTTAATGGCATTACCTAATAAGTTGTACAGGATCTGGCGTAATCTAAGTCCATCGCCATTTACCACAAACTGCTTATTAATTTGAACATCGGTTATAACTACAAGTCCTTTTTTAACCGCTGCCGTATTTGATAAAGCAAAAGCTACGTCTTCAATTGCTTTTGTTACAAAGAATGGTTTCTTTTCTAATTTTAGTTTACCCGCATCTAACTTAGAGAAATCAAGCACATCATTAACGGTACCCAACAAATGTTCTGATGAGGCTTTTATAGCGTCTATATATTTTCTTTTTTCGGCATCAAGTTCCATTTTATCAATTAACTCGGCAAAGCCCATGATGGCTGTAAGTGGCGATCTAATTTCGTGACTCATCGTGCTTAAAAAACGCGCCTTCACTTGCGCAAGCTTTTCTGCATGCTCCCTAGCTTCTAAAATTTCTTTTTCGTATTGTGTTGTTTTATAAATATTGTATACTAATATTCCAACAATCAACAGAATAACCACCAAAGAAACCCATGATAAATGGGCTGCCGCTTTTTGTGCATTCACGGTAAAGCCTAGATCACTCATTTGCATTAGATCACGCGTGTTGATCAAATTCTGGAATAGAATGAACAAGATTACAGCTAAACAAATTACAATGAGAATAATATTTGAAACGGATAGTTTCGATCGTTGCATCTGTAAAATTAGCGGAAAACAACGTATTTACCATCGGCGTCAACCCCTATTAATGGTAGCCGCCTTGTGGTTTCGAAATGATTATACACCGATTTCAGGCTGGCAGAAAGTTTATCGTATCCGGGTGTATATTCTGCAAATTTTCGAATTGTTTTATCCGCTTTCTCCCCATTATAGCGCATAGGAAATATATGAACAGGTATAAAAGCTTGTTTATTTTTAAAAGCGGTTCGTGCCAATACATACAGCTCTTCTATCTGGTGATTTTGAATGGGGATACAGCCAACGGTAATACAACCTCCGTGAATATAGATTTCATTACCGGGATGTAGCGAATCACTCCATTTGGTATCTGCGGCATTTGGATAATTTAAGCCCAATGCTAAGTGATAATTACTATTGGGTCTGAACTCATTGATGAAATAAAAACCTTCGGGTACCTGATAATCACCTTCTTTTCTTTTTGGGCCAAGTGTACCTGAAAGTGCGCATACTTTATAGGTTTTAAACAATTGGAAAGGATCTTTACTATTATTTCTAACCCATACTTCTAATTGCGCCTCTTGTTTAAAGGATCGGATATGCATTTGAAAAGTAGACCAATGCAATCCATCAGCTATAAATTCTTTTTTAAGTTTTGTTTCTTGTTTCTCAAAAAGGGTATGAATACGATCTTGTTGTTGCTTTCTTTTCTGTGCAATAATAGGCATAGCAATCACTACGCCTATTATTACCATTATACAACGAGTTGATAAAAACATAATCGCTTATCGAATCAGATCACCAAAATACAAAGCATTTACAAACATTTTAGAAGTACCTAACCAAAATGCCCGAAAATTCAAATTATCTACCATTGATATTACGCGCCCCCTTCCAATAATATCTACATTAATAGCCGCTGTATTTTTAACTAGATTTTTATATCCACGATATAAATAACCACTTTGCAGTGGATTATCGGTATACATTACAGGAGAATCATAAGCCCCATTATTTTTATCCATAAATAATGTATTCGATTTAAAGATAGAAACTGAGGCATTTGTATAGCCATATCCTAATGGATGTGTAAGATCAACTTTTGCTTCAAAGAGTGAGCCTGCCATATCTTTCGCTCTTGTTTCATCTGAACGCAAATAATAAGGTAATTGCAAAGTGCTATCTCTTTTCTCTTCTGCCGATTTGAATAATACTTTGGTAAAACCATTGCTACTTAACCATTTGGTAGCGTCTTCTGTAGCTACCAATGTACCACCTGCAGCTATCCATGCACGCAATTTATCTTGTGCATTTTTATCTACATTATTGTAGGAACCAGATGGCATAATAATCGTTGTGTACCGTGCCACATTAATATTATTAAAGCGATCTACATCTACAATACTTACAGCCATATTAAATCGTACATCTAATAAATGCCAAATTTCGCCTACATCTGTTGCACTAGTACCTGTACCACCAAACATCATAATACGTGGTGTTTTTAACGGAACGAAACTTGCACTACCTAAGTCAATACCGCCATTTGCTAAGCCAGTTGGCAATGCAATTACTTCTACCCCTGTATTTCCTACACAATCGTCAATTAAATTAGCCAATACCTCTCCCTTCCGATTGGCTGCTTGTAACCCAACCGGAATAATTACTGTACCAAAATCAAAAGTCTCTTCTTTCCCATTCACCATCATTTTAAATTTCTGTGTGGCTACTTTTGCTAATACCCCTTTCGCTTGTAAGTTATTAACCACTTTAGGCGCATAATATTCATTCCAACGAATGGCGTACGCATATGCATTATTTATATGCTTGGTATGTAAACCAAGTGATGGTAATTTCTCTAATTTATCGCCCATGTTTGGTGAACCTGTTTTTACTTCAGCATAAGGCAAGCCAAATGCGAGTGGCATGGTCCAGGCTGTTACATCATAAAATAAACTGTCTTTATAGTCAAAGGTTTTTTCGAATACTGTTTTAATAATTTTAAATTGTTTTTGATTGGCAGGAATTACATAGGCCGTACCCGCTTTGAATGATTTGCCTTCAGCAGAAAAGTCTTGTTTCAACGGATATATTTCTACTTGATGTCGCAATAACATTTGGATAAAAATATGGGTACGTGCTTTATCATGTGCATCGCCAACTACATAAGATTTAATAGGAAATGCGGCCGATTCTTTATCTATATCTTTAAAGAAATCTCTTTGGTAAGAAAGCATTTCTTTACGCAATCCTCGAGCTGCAGCAAGCGTTGATAATGCAGCGGTAAACTGATTACGAATCGTGAACGGAAACGTGAGTAACCCGTTTTCTGTTTCTTGAATATGACCGCGACTACTAGCCTGCTCAAATAAAATACCCACCCCGCCATTAATATCTGGATAGGTAGATCCTTTACCATAATAAAAATCGTCGTACCCTTCTTTGGTAAAGTATAATGAGCCGATGCTATCTAAAGCACGTGCATGATAATTACCAATGGCTCCGGTTAATTCCTGATTTTTTAAAGGCGTATTGGGGTTTACACGAGAAGAAACGCCTGGCTGAAAAAAGAAACTTGAATTACTCCCCATTTCGTGGTGATCGGTGAGGATATTGGGTTTCCACTGATGAAATAAGGCTAATCTATTCTGGCTTTCTTGGTGTTGTGCAGGCAACCAATCTCTATTTAAATCAAACCAATAATGATTAAACCTTCCGCCTGGCCAAACTTCGTTGTATTCACGCGCTGCAGGGTCGCTCACTGGCGTCATACTCTTATGCATATTCACCCAACTCGCAAAACGATTTAATCCATCGGGGTTGAAAGATGGATCTAATAATACCACCGTATTTTCTAGTAGTGCATCCAATTCTGGTCCTTGCGCTGCTGCTAAATAATAAGCAGACAATAAAGAAGCATTGGCGCCGCTACTTTCATTACCATGGATGCTATAACCCATCCAAACCACAACAGGCATATCAGTAATATTCAAATTGTTTGATTTAGCAGCATCCGTAAGTTGTAAGTGCTGCTGACGAATATTTTCGAGGTTCTGGTGATTTTTGGGAGAAGTGATAATCAACGCTAATTGCTGCCTGCCTTCATAGGTAACACCCAAAGGTTGTAACTTAATGCGATCAGATGCCGCAGCTAAGGCTTTCATATAATTCACCAACCGATCATGTGTTACATGCCACTCGCCTACTTCGTGACCAATCACTGATTTAGGTGTTGGAATAGCCGTATTATAAGTAACATTTTTTGGTAGATAATAGGAAAGATCTTGGGCAGATGCAACGAGCATATAACATAATCCCAATAGTAACAAGCAGCTTTTTCTCATACAGTTTGTTTGAATGAGAAAGATAGCTACCAATCCGAAAAGGGCAAAAAATTAATTACAGGCGGATATTATGCATACATTTCTGAGCGTAACTCCCGCACCCGCGCATCTTCCATATACTCATCAAAAGTCATTAAGCGATCGATGATGCCTTTAGGCGTAAGCTCAATAATACGATTGGCAACCGTTTGCATAAAGGTATGATCGTGCGATGTAATAAATACAATACCTGGGAAAGTTTGACAACCTTCGTTGAAACTCTGGATACTTTCCAGATCGAGGTGGTTAGTAGGCTGATCTAGTATTACTACGTTGGGGTTTTGTAACATCATACGGCTTACCATACAACGTACTTTTTCTCCTCCACTCAGTACATTTGTTTTCTTCTGAATATCATCCCCACTGAATAGCATTTTACCTAAGAAGCCTCTTATAAAAGGCTCATCCGCATCAGTTACATGTGCTGGTACATACTGACGTAGCCAATCCATCAAGCTCAATCCTTCTTTAAAAAATTCATTATTTTCTTGGGGTAAATAAGCTTTGGTAATGGTAGTACCCCACTCATATTTTCCACCATCTGCACTTGCCCCCTCACTAATAATTTCAAAGAAACTAGTAATGGCTAATGGGTCTTTACTGAGGAAAGCAATTTTATCGCCTTTACTTGTGCTGAAAGAAACTTTATCAAATAAGGTTCTACCATCAACCGTTTTTTTGAGATTCTCCACATTTAAAATTTGATTCCCCACTTCGCGTAATGGCTGGAAAATAATACCTGGATATTTTCGGTTAGAAGGTTCTATTTCTTCTATCGTTAATTTCTCTAATGCCTTTTTACGAGAAGTTGCTTGCTTACTCTTTGAGGCATTGGCAGAGAAACGAGCGATGAAATCGATAAGCGCCTGACGCTTGTCTTCCATCTTCTTATTCTTATCGTTTATTTGTCGGGTCATTAACTGGCTACTCTCGTACCAGAATGTATAGTTACCCGTAAACACTTTAATTTTTGCACGATCCACATCGGCCACGTGCGTACAGATTGTATCAAGGAAGTGACGATCGTGACTCACTACCAATACAATATTTTCATAGTCGGCTAAGAAATTTTCTAACCAGCCGATAGTTTCAATATCCAAACCATTGGTAGGCTCATCTAACAATAAAATATCAGGATTTCCAAATAAAGCCTGTGCCAATAATACCCGCACTTTAAAGTTCGACGGGATATCTTTCATCAAGCTCTGGTGCATATCGGCCATTACGCCCAAATCGCTTAATAAACTACCTGCATTGCTTTCAGCTTCATAGCCACCCATTTCTCCAAATTCAGCTTCCAATTCACCTGCTTTCATACCATCATCTTCCGAAAAATCTTCTTTGGCGTAAAGGGCATCTTTCTCATGCATTACATCCCAGAGACGCTTATGGCCCATGAGTACCGTATTCAATACCGTACACTCATCAAATTCGAACTGGTTTTGCTTTAACACCGCCATACGTTCCCCTGGCGTAATCTCCACCGTACCCTTATTCGGCTCAATTTCGCCGCTTAAAATCTTTAAAAAAGTAGATTTTCCCGCGCCATTGGCACCAATTACGCCATAGCAATTACCCTTGGTAAAATTGATATTTACTTCATCAAACAACACCCTTTTTCCATAAGCGAGGGTAATATTTCTTGCACTAATCATGAGTTGAGCCTATTTTGAGGCCGCGAAGGTAAGGAAATTAGGCGTTAGACTATCCTCTCGCGCTCGGAATGGCATCTAGTTCAACAAACTCTTTTGCTAGGTATTTATAGTGCGCTGTAATGGCAATCATGGCGGCATTATCGGTGCAGTATTCAAAAGGGGGTATAAAAGTACGCCAACCTTTTTGCGTACCGATTGATTGTAGCGCTTTGCGTAAGCCGCTATTGGCGCTAACGCCACCTGCAATACATACTTGTGAAATACCTGTTTGCTTTACTGCTTTCTGTAACTTCTTCATTAAAATAGTAACGATGGTATGCTGAATAGATGCACATAAATCGTTTCTATTTGCTTCGATAAATGCGGGTGTTTGTTTTTGTAAAAAATAAAGTACAGATGTTTTTAATCCACTAAAAGAAAAATTTAAATCGGGTATTTGCGGCTCTGCAAATTTGAACTTTATAGGGTCCCCAAGTTGGGCATATTTATCCATTAAAGGCCCTCCAGGATAAGGCAAACCCAACAACTTTGCTGTTTTATCAAATGCTTCTCCAGCAGCATCATCAATGGTTTCACCAATAATCTCCAATTGCAATGGAGAATGTGCCAATACTATTTGTGTATGCCCGCCACTTACGGTTAAACACAAAAAAGGGAAGCTGGGTTTTTCTGCTGGAATCAGATTCGCTAATACATGCGCTTGCATATGATGCACCCCAATCAATGGAATATTCAATGCGAGTGCCATTGATTTGGCGAACTGCGCACCTACGAG
>JBDKJW010000045.1:0-12942 GCA_039796395.1 Bacteroidota bacterium | reverse complement strand
CTGGCTTGAATTTTTTCCAGCCCACACCATTATTCCAAGCAGAATCTGATCCTTGCTTAAATAACCAACCGATTTTTTTTCCAGGATAAATTTCTCCCACAGCTTCATAATCTTTTGGAGAAATAGTAATCGTATCCTGAGCACCAAGCGGCGAATAGGCAATAAGTGATAATACAATTAATTGGAGTATAGTAGAAACACGCATATTTGTAGCCCTTAAATTACAACTTATCTATCAACTGCTTTCTACTAAAATAATAAGCTGCATAGGCAGTGATTATTACACCTACTACAGATAGTAACATCACACTATTGGAGAAAAAATCTACCCAGTTTAGTTTTACTTTAAAAACTTCCTTGCTTACGAGTACACTCACACTTCCTAAATAACCAAACGAATCCGCTACATAAATTAAAAACCCAACATTACCGGTAAACCGAAAGCTCGCAATCAATCTTTCAAAGTATACAGAGTTAAAGGGTATATATACCATGTATAATCCTAGTCCTACTAAAGTCATCCACCAATAAGGTACAATAAGTTGCTTAGTAAATAAGTAAGTAGAAACACCTGCAATTAAAAAGCCAATACCAATAAAAACATGCGCAAGCATAAATGCGCGATGGTTATTTTTTATCAATACCATGCTACCAATGAGTATCAATATTACAAGTGTAATAGGTGTTTCTGTTTTTGAAAAAATGGCAGGTTGGTTTAAGTACCCCATTTCCTTCCACATATCGGCACTGAAATTATCGCGAATATCCCTGAAAATTGTGGCGAATGCATAAATACAAACGGCAGCAATTATACCCGGTAAAAACTGGTTTAAAAAACTGCTTCTTTGTGCGGCACTCATAGGGGTTCTATCCATACGCAGCGCAATATCTTCCTCTGTTGGGGGCGGAATTTTTTCCATCGCATAAATAAAGATCAGCAATGGAATTGCAAATACTAAACCTGTTGTAAATGGCACCCATAGCTCGCTCACCTGAAATTGTAATATCAACCAACCGCCCACAGATTTTACGAACCCAGAAGAAAAAATAAAGCTCACAGCCAACGCAGCGCCAATAAAATCGGTGGCTTTTCTGCCTTCTATATAAGAAAAAATAACACCCCATAACATACCCAGCGGGAAACCATTGATGAACAAGAAAATAATATTATAAGGTGCAGGAATGATCGCAAATAATAACCAAGCGAGCCAAGCAATGCCCACTAATAGCAGTACAATTTTATAGCGACCTAATCTTTTTAACTCAGCAATAAACTTAATACCATAAAATTTTGCAGCTAAGTAGCCTAGCATCTGACTCAATACCAATAAGGTTTTATAGCCAAAGCCCCAAAAGCTCAACCCATCAAATGTGCAAACGGTAAATGATTTACGAAACCCAAAGATTACGGTATAAGTAAGAAAGGCTGCAACAGCTGCATAAAGTCCTACGGTAAAGCTAGAGCGGTGAGTAATGGTTGCAGGCAAATTCTGTGTTTCTTCAAATTTAGCTGAAAAGTGCCTCATTCACCCATTCATACAAATTTTATTTAATCTTTTTTTAATTGCTTATTTTTCTACCCTAATTAATTGTCATGAGAAAAATTTTATCTCTTTTTTCTGCCCTATTGTGCATTATAACAATACAAGCACAGCAGGTAGATTTGGCCAAACATTTTAAATCGATGAAGCCGCGGAATATTGGTCCGGCAGGCATGAGCGGTCGGGTTACAGCTATTGATGCGGTGTACACCAATCCGAATATTATTTACTTGGGTACGGCCAGTGGAGGCGTTTGGAAAACAGAAAATGGGGGTGGAAGTTGGACGCCCATTTTTGATGAACAACCGATTCAAAATATTGGTGCCTTAGCCATAACCCAATCTAACCCGAATATAGTTTGGGCAGGTACGGGAGAAGGCAATCCGCGTAACTCAATTAGTTTGGGAGAAGGGATTTACAAAAGCCTTGATGGTGGTAAAACATGGAAATGCTTGGGCTTACAAAAAACAAGAAATATACATCGCATCATCATCGACCCCAATAATCCGGATGTGGTGTATGTGGGTGCTATGGGTAACCCATTTGCAGATCATCCTGAGCGTGGCGTATATAAAACAACAGATGGTGGCGAAACCTGGAAGCAAATTTTATTTACCAATAATAATAGCGGTGTGGGTGATATGGTAATGGATCCATCTAACCCCAATAAATTATTTGTAAATATGTACGAACACAAGCGTACACCTTGGAGTCTAAAAGGTGGTGGACCGGGTAGTGGTTTTTATGTTACTTACGATGCTGGTAAAACATTTAAAAAATTAGGCAAAACAGAAGGATTGCCTGATGGGGAATACGGTCGTATTGGTATAACCATTAGTAGAACAGATCCTAACCGTGTATATGCATTGGTAGAAGCTACAAAAAATGGTTTATATAAATCGGATGATGGTGGATTGAAGTGGGAGTTAGTAAATAGTGACCCTTCAGTAGTTACGAATCGTGCTTTTTATTTTCAGGATATAGCGGTTGATACAAAAAATGAAAATCGTTTATACAATATCAATCAAGTAATTAATGTAAGTGAAGATGCGGGTAAAACTTGGAAGCCTGTTATTCCTTACAGTGGAATTCACCCCGATCACCATGCCTGGTGGATTCATCCTTATGATGCAAATTTTATAATTGATGGAAATGATGGTGGTATAGGCATTTCACGCGATAGGGGTAAAACATGGCAGTTTGATGAGAAGTTGCCATTGGGACAATTCTATCATATTAATGTTGATAATGAATTGCCATATAATGTAATGGGTGGCTTACAAGATAATGGTAGTTGGCATGGCCCGGCTTATGTATGGATGCGCAGTGGTATACGTAATGCATTTTGGCAAGGTGTAAGTGGTGGTGATGGCTTTGATGTAATGCCTGATCCCGAAAACGCAAACTGGGTGTATACAATGAGCCAAGGTGGAAGTGTTTCTCGGTATAATATTGCAACGGGTGAGCAGTGGAGTATTCGTCCGCCACGCCCCAATAAAAACACGCGCCAACGTTTTAACTGGAATGCTGCCATTGCGCAAGACCCGTTTGATAAAGGAACCATTTATTATGGTAGTCAGTTCTTAAATAAGAGTACCAACAGAGGTGCTGCTTGGGAACAAATTTCTCCAGACCTCACAACGAATGATTCTGCAAAAATCGACCAAAGCAATAATGGTGGTATCTCTGTTGATATTACAGGCGCGGAAAATCATTGTACCATTATTGCTATCGAACCTTCACCTAAAGAAAAGGGAACTATTTGGGTAGGAACAGATGATGGTAATGTACAACTCACCAGAGATGGTGGTAAAACATGGACGAACTTCCGTGGTAAAATACCCGGCATGCCGCTCGGGGCTTGGGTTCCACAAATTCGTGCTTCTAAACATAATGCTGCCGAAGCATTTGTGGTAGTGAATGATTATCGAAGAGGTGATCTGAAACCTTATATTTTCCGCACTACCGATTTTGGTAAAACTTGGACACGCCTAGTGGATGAGAAAAAAGTAATTGGTTATGCACTTTGTGTAATTCAAGACCCTGTTGAATCGAATTTACTTTTTGTAGGAACAGAACAAGGCTTATGGATTAGTTTAGATAATGGAACAAACTTCCAACAGTTTAAAAATGATTATCCATCCGTATCTACTTATGATATGGCAATTCAAGAACGTGAAGCCGATTTAGTAATTGCTACTTTTGGTAGAGCCCTTTGGATATTGGATGATATTCGTCCGTTAAGAAAAGTGGCCGCTAATAAAGGACAACTATTCGCTAAGAAATTAACTGCCTTTGATGCACCATTGGCGTATCAGGCAAAAATTAAAAATGCTTCAGGTATAGAGTATAGCACTTATGGTACCTATGAAGGAGAGAATAGAAGAACAGGTGCAGCTTTGAGTTTCTTTGTACATAAATCAGCTACCGATACTGGTAAAAATCGGATTAGTGATACCGCGCAAATACGTATTATGGATGCAGCTGGAAATAATGTAAGAAACCTCAGAACACGTGCAGACAGTGGGTTTAATAAATTTTACTGGGGCATGGAAGGCAAAGGTATTCGTGCTGCTGGAGGTGGCGGTAGAGGCGGTGGCGGTGGCCGATTTGGTGGTGGCGGGGGAGGAGCTGCCGAGCCAGGTGGTTTACCTGTTGACCCCGGCACATATAAAGTTATTATTTCTTTAGGTAGAGATTTATCCGATAGTATGATGGTGGTGGTGAATGATGATCCGAAAGCGCCTACCTCAAAAGAACTACGTGATGCTATTAGAAAGGCAAATACAAGAATGGAGCAATCAACGATGAAACTTACTGCATTGAATGATCGTATTACGGAGGTTGAAGATATTATGCGTAAAGTAGAAGCTGGTTATGGATCTATGGATAGAAAGGATGCAGATACTTTGCGTAAAGTAGCTAAGCTAGTTGCAGATGGTATTAAAGACATTCGCGAAACACTGAATGGTAAACCACAAACCAAACAGGGTTACGGAAATATTCCGCAAGAGACAGTGAATGGTTTATTGGGCGAAGCACGTTCTTTAGTAATGGGTAAAACAGCGATGCCGGGTGAACAAGAAAATAGATTAATGACGGATGCAGAAGAAGCGGTAAATGGTGTGATTAAAAAAGCAAATACCTTATTCGATGGTATTTGGAAACAATACCGCAGTTTAGCGGAAGCCGCGCCGGTTAAGTATTTTAAAGATTATAAGGCGATTGAGTAAATAATTAATAGTAATAATTTACAAGCTTACGCTATTTTGAGCCTGTTATTCAATAGAATAGCAGGCTTTTTTATGCAATTATACAATTCTAATCTATCGTGCAACAAAGCTTCGCATTTTAGTATCTTCAATTGAATTACTCATTACCAAATTATCGTTTATGAAAAAAGTTATTATACTTTCTGTAATAGTTGGTTTAATGACCATTATTGCCTGTTCAAAATCAAGCACAAATACAAATAATAATACTAGTGCAACAGTTGATTGTAATACAATTGATAGTAGATTTTCGGCAGTAGTGTTACCAATTATTCAAAATAATTGTAGTGGCGGCTCTTGTCATAGTACAGGCACAGCTAACGGCCCCGGTCCACTTACAAATTTTACCCAAATTAAAGCCGCCGCAGCTTCTATCAAAACTTCTGTAGAATCGGGATCTATGCCTAAAAATGGGGTATTAACTACTGCCCAAAAAAATGCTATTTCTTGCTGGGTATCTTCCGGAGCACAAAATAATTAGGGTAATGAAAAAAATACTCTTACTTATATTGGGCATGCAAGCTTTGCATCTAGTAGCGCAAGAAAGATTTTTTTGCCGAGATGCTGCTATAAAATTTACTTCAAAAACTTCTTTTGAAAATATTGAAGCAGTAAATAACCAAGGATTATTTGTAATCGACCTAAAAACAGGTAAAGTAGAATGTAGTGTTTTACTCAAAAGTTTCAATTTCTCTAATGCACTTATGCAAGAGCATTTTAATGAAAACTATGTGGAAAGTGCAAAATACCCAAGAGCCTATTTTAAGGGCGATATTCAATCTATCCCAACAATTTCATTGGATAAAAATGCAGATTATACGCTTGCCATTAAAGGTATAATGCAACTACACGGACAGTTAAAGGAAATCACCACAACTGCCAACTTGCATATTAAAGATTCAAAACTTACAAGCGATTGTGTTTTTGATATCTTACTAGAAGAATACGCTATAAATGTGCCAAAATTGGTGAAAGATAAAATTGCTGATAGAATTACTATCTCAACAAAGGCAATTTACCAAATTCAAAAAACTGGTTTATGAAGATGAAAATTTATTATTTACTAAGCTTCAGCTTAGTTACTTTTTTTCATGCTAATGCGCAGGATGATTTATTAAAGAAACTTGAAAGTGAACAGAAGAGTAATGATAAAGTTAGTGGTGCATTCAAATCATCGAGAGTAATTAATGGTCATTCAATTGAAATGCTTGGCGCCGGATTATTTGATTTTAGAATATTACACCGTTTTGGGCCCGTATCACAGGGAATTGGTGATCTATTTGGTTTAGATCAAGCTAGTATGCGTATGGGATTTGATTTTGGAATTACAAATAATTTAACCTTAGGTATTGGAAGAACTACGTATAAGAAAGAAATAGATGCCTTTATTAAATATAGATTTATTCGACAAGAAAAAACAGGGATGCCTATATCGTTAGTGGGCGTTATTGGAGTTTCGGTATTTACCTATAAAAACCCCGATCCTTTAAAACCATTAAGTTTTAATGATCGTTCAGGTTATTATACGCAGTTAATTGTTGGTAGAAAATTTAGTGAAGCATTTTCTTTGCAGGTTAGTCCAACTCTAGTGTATAGAAATATGATTGATGTTGGAGATAGTAAAACTATTTATGCAATTGGTATTGGTGCCAGGCATAAAATATCTAAACGAGTAGCATTTGTGGTCGACTATCATCTTGTTGCAAATGGTTTACCCATGTCGGTAGGAACTAATCCTTTATCAATCGGCGTAGATATAGAAACTGGCGGACATGTATTTCAGCTACACTTTTCCAATGCTACTGGTATGAATGAGCGTTCTTTTATCACTGAAACAACCAATAGCTGGACTAATGGAGACTTTAGATTTGGATTTAACCTCTCCCGTATTTTCAATTTAAAAAAAACAAAAAATAAAGCCTACTAAGAAGCCTTCCTTGGCGTTACACTAAAACCACCCTTCTTTTTTGTAGAGGCAAAATTTTGATTCATACCACCACCGGCTGCTTTACCAAAACTACTGGCCGTACCACTCGATTTTGAAACCATACCAGATGCAGGGCTCGTTTTCTTTACATTTTTTCTACTCGATTTTGCTTTTCCCATGATATTATTTTTCGGAAGTTACAATTAATTCCAAACTCCATCAAATGGTGTGTAACCTTTAAGGATAAAGGAAAATTTAGCACCATTTGTATTGGTGTATTTTCCCTTCTTCGTATAGATAGCTATAGCACCAGAAAAGCCAGTGGTGGCGCTATAAGCGAAAGGCGGACGAAAAACTTTTATCATAGCAATATCCCTTGGAAAAATCATTAGTTGGTCGCCAGCAGGTATTTCAAACTCATCTATAAATATGGAACAAGCATCGGGGCGTGCATTAGGGTCGCTGCCGCTACTCTCGGTTGCTGTAGATGTAAATGAACCTGCACCTTGTCGCCACTTGTATAATTCTCTATTGTCATCTGTAATTACAACCGTTAAACCCGGAATTTTTTGTTGTAAAAACCAACCTAGCGTTGGAGAATTAGCCAGTTCATCATTTTCTATTCCATCAAAAATGATACAGTTTTCATTCTTAAATAAACCGCTACTGTATTGCTCATCATACTGCTGAACTTTCGACTTTATTTTTGTATATACAGAAACATTAGGTAGTAATCCGGTTTCTTCGGGATCGTCGAGTAATAATTCAAAAGACTTGTTTTTAGTAGTAGGAGCTGTGTTGCCGATTGTAAAAAAAGCGGTACTGGCTTTAATGGGTTCAAATATTGAATCAATCGGTGTTTTTAATTGTATGGCTAGATAATTATGCTTTGTTTTCTGAATCGGAGAAAAATAAAATGAAGCTTTATCTTGAAATAGCATGGGTTTCATGGTAAAATTGTTATTTGCATCTACCTTAACCTGATCAACAATCGTTTTATTATTACTTGTGCGCATGATATAATTAATAATCGAGTCTTTCTTATCTCTGTCGGTTAAATGCCCCGTGATTTTATAAAAGCCAGTTGTTACTAAGCCACTAATTGCGTACGCGCCTTCTGGAATTTGATCAGTAATTTTTAATGCTGCCATAGCAACACCTTCAATTAAAGGATAACGAAACTTCCAGCGTTTTTTTGTAGCGATATCATCAATCCAAACATGTACCGTTGCCGATTTTAATTTGAGTGCCGCATAGTTTGGTAAATCGATGGCAAATTCAAGCGAATCGCCACGCTGATAAGTATTTTTTGAAAGAATCACACGCAGTGAATCCTGGGCAGATAAATTTATGGTTATAGTACTACAAATAACAGCCCACAGCAATCGGTAATAGTTTTTCATCCTTAAATGTAAAAAACTTCTCAATAATGAATTTATTGTTTCTGTTAACTTCGTTCTAAAGTTAAAGTATGAGCAAATTGAGCAATTTGGCGGAAACACTCATTGGTAGTGAAATCGTAAAACTAGGCAATGCAATAAATGAGCGTATTAGAAATGGTGAAACGATCTATAATTTTACGATTGGTGATTTTAACCCACAGGTATTTCCTATCCCAGCAGCACTGGAGGCTTTAATTATTGAATCATACCAAAAAAAGTATACAAACTATCCTGCAGCCGAAGGTATTTTAGAACTTAGAAACGCTATAAGTAGTTTTATTCATGAATGGGAAGGAATTAGTTATTCGCCGAGTGAAATTCAAGTAGCATCCGGTGGCCGTCCACTTATTTATGCCCTATTTAAAGTTATCGTTGATAAGGGTGATAAGGTAATTTATGGCGTTCCATCATGGAATAATAATCACTATGTTCATTTAACAGATGGAGAACATTGCTTAATAGATTGTACACCCGAAAATAATTTTATGCCCACTGTTGATGCCATTCGCGCGCATATACACGGGGCTAGCCTTATTTGTTTATGCACGCCGCAAAATCCAACGGGTACAACACTTTCAGCCAATGCGTTAAAAGAAATTTGCGACTTGGTGATCGATGAAAATAATAAGCGAGGGGCAGATCAAAAGAAGTTGTATTTGATGTTTGATCAAATGTATTGGACACTCACTTTTGGTGATACGGTACACGCAAATCCAATTTCCCTCAATCCGGCGATGAAAGACTATACTATATTTATTGATGGGATCTCAAAAGTATTTGCTGCTACAGGGGTACGCGTTGGTTGGGCAATGGGCCCCGAAACAGTAATTGCAAAAATGAAAGCGATATTGAGCCATTTGGGCGCATGGGCTCCAATGGCTGAGCAAAAAGCAGTGGCACAATATTTATTACAGAAAGAAGCTATTCAACAGTATTTGGTTCATTTTAAGGCTGAAATAGAATACCGGTTGCGTACAATTTATGCAGGATTGATAGCCCTGAAAGAAAAAGGGTTTTCGGTAGATGCTGTTGCGCCACAAGCGGCTATTTATCTTACTATTAAACTAAATTTGGTGGGTAAAAAAACAGCACTGGGTACCATGTTAAAAACACAAGCAGAAGTAACTTCTTATATTTTAGGAGAAGCAAAACTAGCGGTTGTTCCATTTTCCGCATTCGGGGCTAGTGCAGATAATCCCTGGTATCGATTGAGTGTTGGAACAAGTAAGAAAGAAGATATTCCTGCCATGCTCTTACAGCTGGAAAAGGCTTTATCTACATTGAGCTAGTTTTTATTGCAAATAAAAACAAAGGGTTTATTGGGGGAGTCGTTTAAAACCTTTTGAACCAAATGAACTTTAGTGATAATCTTGTGGCGATTAATGTCGATAATTTCATTAGCTGTACAGAAAGCCGACCAATTCTCTACGGGATATAAGATAATATTTAGCTCAGCAATTTGCTGATCGAGCTCTTCTTTCGATAAATATGCTTGATTAGTAAGCACCAATAAGTCTCTATTTGCACCCATACCTAGTGTTTCGGACAACCACAATATTTGGTCTTATTCGATTTCTGGAAAATACCACAGCTCGAAATACCCATACTGAAACCAGTAAGTAACAACAAAACAATTATTTGGTTTATTTTCAACCTCATATTGATACTAAGGTAAATAAATTGCAGAAGAACTTTACTCATTTAACAGTTTTAGTAGCCCCGTTAGATTGGGGTTTAGGACATACAACGCGTTGTATTCCTATTATTAGCGCACTATTACAGCAGGGTTGTAGGGTAATTTTGGCAGGAGAACATGTACAACAGGCTATATTTCAGCAAGAATTTCCGCAAATAAAGGTAGTAGGGTTGAAGGGGTATGGTATAAGGTATTCGGCAAATGGAAACCTATTTTTCTTTAAACTTATTCAACAAATACCCAAAATTCTTCATGCAATTATAGGCGAAAATCGATGGCTTAAAAGGGTGGTTGAGGCAGAAAAAATTGATCTTATTATTGCTGATAATCGATATGGCTTGTATCATAAAAAGATACCATCCGTTTTTATTACGCATCAATTACAACTCCATCTCAAAAATCGTTTTTTAGAAAGGGTAAGTCAGTTGCTTTTATATAGATGGATTAATAAATTCAGCTACTGTTGGTTACCCGATATGGTGGATGGTATCGCAGGTAAATTGTCGCACCCAACTAAACTTCCTACAATACCCATTGCGTATATCAATTTGTTATCTCGATTTTCAATTATTCAAACAGAAATAAAATACAAATACTGTTTTTTAATATCTGGCCCCGAACCACAAAGAAGCATTTTTGAAGAAAAGGTTTTTGAGTTGGTGTCTTCAATTGATGAACCGGTGGCTATTGTGAGAGGGGTGCCGAATGCAAAAGACCGTGGACCGTGGACGGTAGACGGTATAGAAAACACCGATCAAGGTCTACAGTCTGCAGTCTACGGTCTACGGTCTACCGTCTATCCCCATCTCCCCACAACAGCCTTATCTATACTTGTACAACAAAGCGAGTTTATTGTATGCAGGGGCGGTTATACTTCTTTGATGGAATTATTGGTATTGAAGAAAAAATTAATTGTGGTGCCTACACCGTCTCAAACAGAGCAAGAATATCTTGCCGAAATATTGATGCAACAAAACAATTTATTTGTAATCACACAATCTTTATTTAACAAAAAAACACTAGATCAGGCAACTAGTTTTCCGTATTCATTTAGTCATTTAAAAAGTTTTGACGAAGCAGATATGCATCAATTATTATCATCCATTTGCATTGAGCATAAAATACACTCGTAAAGTATGAAAAAGGTGGTTAACAAATATGGCGCTGCTATCGGGTCGAATTTTATTTTCGGTAGTAGCTATGCGGTAGTAAAATATATAACACCGGCATATATTCATCCCTTTGCCTTAAATCTAGTGAGGGTGGGTGCAAGCATAGCTTTATTTTGGTTACTTTTTTTATTTAAGCAGGGGGATCAAAAAATTGATAAAAAAGATATTCCTCGCTTCTTACTCTGCGCTATTACAGGCGTGGTTATTAATCAGTTATTATTTATTAAAGGGTTGTCGCTAACAACGGCTATTCATAGCTCTTTGCTTTCATTAGCAACACCTATTCTAATTACTATTATTGCAGCTGTTATTTTGAAAGAAGGATTTGGTTTATTGAAGTTCGCCGGATTAGCCATGGGTATAGCTGGGGCAGCTATTTTGATTGTATCAAAAGATCAATCACAACAAGGATCGGATATGTTATTGGGCGATTTATTGGTATTAACCAATGCATCATCCTATGCATTATACCTTGTTTTGGTGAGGCCGTTGATGAGCAAATATTCTCCTATTCAAGTGTTGCGATGGGTATTTACATTTGGCACCATCGGTATCATTCCTTTTGGCTTGCCCCCTTTTTTACAAACACATTGGGAGCTGTTTACTAGTTCCCATTTTGTTGCATTGGGCTATGTTGCTATTGTAGGAACTTTTATGGCATATCTACTCACGATATATAGTATCTCTACCATTGGTCCCTCCCGTACAGGTGCTTTTATATATACCCAACCTATTTTTGCGGCAGTTATTGCTACAATTTTTGCAGATGAAAATTTTAGTTTGATGAAAGGATTAGCCGCACTACTTATTTTTAGTGGTGTATACCTAGCTAATTTCAAGAAAGAAAAAACTACCGAAGCTTAGGCGAATCAAAAAACCAATATGTTTTTTTAGCGGTAGCAAAATGCTGCCAGCTATTTGTTTCTACACTAACTGCAAAAATTCCACAGGTAGGCATATTATCTATGCGTGTATTGGTTAATTGGTTTACAAAATCTGTAATTCCGGGATTATGCGAAAACAAGATAACTGTGTTTAGATCATTTGCCAATGATTCAACTACGGTATAAAATGTTTGTGGTGCGGCATGGTATAATGTAGGAATAGCTAAAATATCATGTTGATTTTTTCCGTATGCTTCTGCAAAATATAGGGCAGTAGTAAAAGCTCTATTAGCGGTACTTGATATAAATGCATCAATCTCAATATGTTTCTGAATAAGTCTTTTAGCCATTTGAGGCGCATCTTTCTTACCCCGCTCATTAAGGGGTCTGTCAAAATCATCCATACCCATAGTAGCCCAACTACTTTTAGCATGCCTTACAACGATCAATTTTTTCATAGCGAAAAGGTACAAAATGCCTTGTACATTTGTATGTGGCTATTACTAAACTAACGGTTGAATCTTTTTTGGAACTCGCTGAAAAACATCCTGTATTGGATGTTCGTAGTCCGGGCGAATACCAGCATGCACATATTCCTGGTGCTTATTCACTGCCTTTATTTACTGATGAGGAGCGAAAAGTTGTTGGCACTGCATATAAAAAAGAAAGCAGGCAACAAGCGATTAAAATCGGACTCAAATATTTTGGAAAGAAAATGGTGAAGATGGTGGAGGAGGTAGAGGTACTAGTGAGTAGTGAGCAGTGGTTAGTGCATAGTAATAAAACAATATTGGTTCATTGTTGGCGGGGTGGTATGCGTAGTGCAGGGGTGGCTTGGTTACTCGATTTGTATGGGTTTAAAGTGTATACTTTAGTTGGGGGTTACAAAATGTATCGTAGATGGGTACTGGAACAGTTTGCAAAAGACTATCCATTTGTAGTAATAGGCGGTTACACAGGAAGTGGCAAAACAAAACTCTTAGAGGCGTTAAAAGCGAAGGGAGAAAG
>JBDKJW010000044.1:0-13071 GCA_039796395.1 Bacteroidota bacterium | reverse complement strand
CTTTACCTTGACTTTTTGCTAGTAAGTAAAAAATATTTGAATAACTTAATGCAGAACAGTAAATAGTTATTTTTTTATTATATGCGAGTGAAAATAGTGCTACAGCTTCGGTTGCGAAGGGCTTTCTTCCTTCAAAAAAATCAATTAAAATATTTGTATCTATGAAAACATTCATCGCTTACCATATTTTTCAATTAACGAATCGGTATATACTTCTTTGTACGATTTTTTATCTCTCGATTTAAAAGCACCTTGCCACCGACTTATATTATTGGGTAATGAATGTGTTTGTTTACCATTTTTTTGGGTCAAAGCTTTTAAATACGACTCAACGATCTGAGATACACTTTTACCCGCTTCTTTGGCGAATTCCTTTGCCTCCGCCACCACTTTCTCGTCTATGGATAGGGTTAACTTGGTAGACATACGTATCTTTTTTTTGTAAAGATACGTATTCCATGCTTTCTTCTTATTTTTGGGGATGATTGGATTTTTAAGAGGACAATACGCCCTAAAAACGCCCGCTCGGGTGGTGATTGATGTAAATGGGGTGGGGTATGAGGTAAATATTAGTTTGCATACCTATTCGGCGATTGCAAATGCCGAGAGTGGACAATTATTCACCTATCTCCATATTACGGAGAATGCGCAAAGTTTGTTTGGCTTTGCAGATATGGCGGAAAAGGAATTGTTTTTAAATTTGATTAGTGTGTCTGGCGTAGGGGCATCTACTGCGCGGATGATGCTTTCGGGTATGCATCCTGAAGAAATTGTGAAAGCTATTGTTCAAGGCAACACCAAGCAACTAGAAGGTATCAAAGGAATAGGTAAAAAATCGGCAGAAAGATTAATTGTAGAATTAAGGGATAAGCTAGCCAAGGGTTCGGAAACTACTATTTTACCAGGATTTACTGCCCCAGCAGCCAATATAGATGCTATAAATGCCTTAATTTCATTAGGAATTGGAAAAGCATTAGCTGAACAGGGGGTAAAAAAAGCGATATCTACCTTATCTTCATCAGCAACTGTAGAAGAGATTATCAAATATGCACTCAAAAACTTATAGCCCCTGATCTAATTTCTACTTAACCAAGCGCGCTTTTTTTGAAAGCACACTGCTATTTTTTATGTGTAGTTTTTTTGCTATCTATCGCTTCTGTACAAGCACAACAGACTAGCGATAGCCTTCGATTTCCCATAACTGATCGGCGGGGTGATATTTTCTCAAGCAAGAGTCGAAATCCTTTTGATCTAAAAGATACTTCTCTTATTAAACAGAAGATTGAGTATGACCCCAAAACAAAAAGTTATTATGTGTTTGAAAAAATAGGCACAAGTTATTATCGTAAACCTGTTTCTATTTCATTTGATGAATTTCAAAAATTACAAGCCCAAAAAGCAGAAACGGATTATTTTAAAAGAAGGGCAGAATCATTAACAATACTGAACCAAAAAACGGCAAGGCCATATATGCGTGCCTACGACAAATTGTTCGATCGCATATTTGGACTAACAGGCAATAATTTGAAAGTAGATATTCGCCCAAGTGGGGAAGTAAATATTTTAGCAGGTTATCAGGGGCAAAATATTAAAAATCCTACACTACCCGAGCGAGCAAGAAAAAATGGCGGCTTCGATTTTGATATGAATGCCAATCTGAATTTGAATGCAAGTATTGGCGATAAGCTACGTTTCCCAATCAATTATAATACGCTTACCAATTTGGGCTTTGATAATCAGTTAAAACTCGATTATAAGGGTATGGACGACGAGATCATTAAAAGTATTGAGGCAGGAAATATTTCTTTTCAATCACGCGGAACATTATTGCCGAGTACCCAAAATTTATTTGGCATAAAAACGCAATTACAATTTGGTAAAGTATTTGTTACGGGTGCTATTGCTAATCAACGATCTGCTAGGCAAACTGTAGCATTACAGGGTGGGGCTTCTTCACAATCTTTTCAAAAAAAGTTAGATGATTACGAAGAAAACAGACACTTCCTTTTAGGAAATTATTTTCGCGCCAATTTTAATAAAACCATGCGCAATTTACCAGTAGTAAACTCACAGGTACAAATACAAAGAATGGAAGTATGGGTTACCAATAGAACTGGCGCTACAAACGATGCAAGAGATATAGTAGGTTTTATGGATCTGGCCGAATCTCGCCCCTTCAACCCCATTATACAATCAAATAATACAGGCGATTTGCCAGCCAATAATGCCAATAATTTGTATACTGCTTTAGCAAGCGACCCGAATGCACGGAATCCTGCTTTCATAAATAGTATTCTCGCCGGTAGAGGTCTAAAGCCAGTAGATGATTATGAAAAAACATTTGCGCGTAAGCTGAGTACCAACGAATATTATTTTAATCCACAAGCAGGCTTTATATCTGTAAATACACAGCTGCAAGCAGATGAAGTATTAGCAGTTGCCTTTCAATATACCTATAATGGACGCGTATACCAAGTAGGTGAATTTTCACAAGATGTTGCACTTGATTCTACGAAAGGCGTACAAAAAGTTTTATTCTTAAAATTATTAAAAGCTACCTCCCAGCGTGTTGATTTACCCATTTGGGATTGGATGATGAAGAACGTGTATTCATTAGATGTGTTTGGAGGAATATCACGTGAAGATTTTAAGTTGAATGTGTTATACGAAGAACCAAGTGGCGGATTGAAAAGATTTTTACCTGAAACAGCACAAGCAGTTGATGGGCAACCACTATTACGCATATTAAATTTAGATCGATTGAATAATCGAAATGATCCGCAGCCAGATGGGGTATTCGATTATATTGAAGGATTTACCATATTACCACAAACAGGTAGGGTAGTATTTCCAGTACTAGAACCCTTTGGCCGAGATTTGGATTCATTGGCATTTACCGGATTACCCACCGCTACAAAAAATAAATATATTTATTATCACCTGTATGATTCTATCAAAGCGATTGCGCAAACATATGCCAACTTGAATCGTTTTGTGATGCAAGGGCAAGTGAAAAGTACCGGCGGTGGATCAGAAATTTATTTAAATACATTTAATATACCGCCTGGCTCTGTATCGGTAACTGCAGGTGGACAAATACTAAGAGAGGGAGCTGATTATGTAGTGGATTATAATTTGGGAACAGTAAAAATTTTAAATCAAGGCATTTTAAGTTCTAATGTACCCGTAAAAGTTTCTTTCGAAAATAATATTGGCTTTGGCGTACAACAACGGGGTTTTGCAGCATTACGGGTAGATTACTTGGCTAGTAAAAAATTAACATTAGGCACGGCAGTGATGCGTTTGGGTGAGCGACCCTTCTTCACCAAAATGGGTTATGGTGATGACCCTATTCGAAATACCATGTATGGATTTGATTTTAATTATAAATCGGAATTACCATCACTTACACGATTACTCAATAAATTGCCTTTCTATTCTACCAAAGCAAAATCGTCTGTTAATGCATATGGAGAAGCCGCTTATTTACAGCCAGGCCATCCCCCACAAATAGGTAAAGGTGATCAAGGTTTAATTTATATTGATGATTTTGAAGGAACAAGAGCCACGATTGATTTGCGATTTCCTTTTGTATCATGGGCACTAGCTACTACACCACAAGGCGTAGCCAAGTTTCCGGAAGCCACACTTACCGATTCAATTGATTATAATAAAAACAGAGCCAAAATGGCTTGGTATAATATTGAACCCAATTTGCAGGATAAGAATAGTCCGAATAACCCACTACGCCGTAACCTTACAGAGTTAAGTGATCCGCGTGTTCGTCAGGTTTTTACAAATGAATTATTTCCACAGCGCACAACCAATATTACTGATGTACAAACAGCAACATTCGATTTAGCATTTTATCCAAGAGATAAAGGCCCATATAATTTTGAATCTAACCCTACACAAATAAATGCTGCGGGTAAATTCGTTAACCCAACTGCGAAGTGGGGAGGTATCATGCGCGCCATCGATCAAACAGATTTTGAAACCAATAATATTGAATTCGTAGAGTTTTGGATGCAGAATCCTTTTATTATGACACCCGGAAGTGCGGGTGGCAAAATGATGCTGAATTTTGGTAATATTAGTGAAGATGTGTTAAAAGATGGTAGGCGTTTTTATGAAAACGGAATGAACACACCTACTATCCCTACGTCGGTAGACAGTTCAAATACATGGGGTAAAACACCTGTGAATCCTATTCAAATTACACAAGCATTTAGTAATGATCCGAATGATCGGGTGTATCAAGATGTGGGATTTGACGGAATTGATGATGAAGCGGAACGAAGGAAAAAAGACTATGTGCTGAGAAGATTAGCCAACAATTTTGGGCCAGGTTCGATTGTGTATCAAAACGCTTTAAACGACCCCGCCAATGATAACTATCGATGGTTTAGAGACGGTTTTTATGATGCCAATAGTACGGGTATATTAGGGAGGTATAAAAACTTTAATAATCCTCAGGGTAATTCGCCAGTTGCAACTACTAGCGGACAGTTTACTTCTGCCGCAACACTTTACCCAGATAATGAGGATTTGAATAGAGATAACACACTCAATGAAACGGAGGCATACTATGAATATGAAATTCCGCTTAGGCCAGGTATGGATGTAGGTATAACACCTTATATCACTGATAAAAGAAGAGTAACAGTAAATTCCGCAGATGGTATTACAAGAACCGAAGATTGGTTTTTGTTTAGAGTACCAATCCGTGGTTATTCAAGAAAAGTGGGAAATATTCCTGATTTTAAGTCGATTCGATTTGTACGTATGTACATGACTGATTTTGAAGACTCTGTAGTAGTGCGTTTAGCGCGATTAGATTTAGTGAGAAATCAATGGCGTCAATTCATTTATAATGTAGATACCACAGGTTCTTATACACCCATTAATAATGCCGGCGGTACCAACTTTAATACATTGGCTGTAAATCTGGAAGAAAATAGTAGCAGGCAACCCGTTAACTATTTAATACCACCCGGTATTGAACGTGTGCAGAGCTTAAGTAATAATGGTGTAAATATTTTGCAGAATGAACAGTCGCTCAGTATGCGTATTAATCATTTACAACCAGGTAATGCAAGAGCAGTTTTTAAAACCTTGAATTTAGATGTGAGAAGATATGCCCGAATGGCGATGTTTATTCATGCGGAATCTGTAACCGGTGTACGACCCATACGCGATAATGAGCTGAATGTGATCATGCGCATAGGGCAAGATTTTCTGAATAACTATTATGAGATTAAAATTCCACTGAAGGTAACGCTACCAGGCCTCTATCCAAAAGGACAAGAAGAAAAAGTATGGCCAGTTGAGAATAATATCGATTTTGATTTACGGCAATTGATTGATTTGAAATTGAATAGAAATAATGCTGGCGCTGCCATTACATCAATATACCGACAAATAATAGGGAACAAAACATTCTCCATTATGGGGAATCCTAATTTAGGAGAAGTGCGTGGTGTATTGGTAGCCGTTGAAAACCCAGATCGAACCGGTGCCTTATCTGCAAGTACGGAAGTTTGGGTGAATGAATTAAGATTATCTGGCTTAGATGAGAATGGCGGATGGGCTGCATTAGGAAGGGTAGATGTTATTTTGGCCGATTTAGGCACACTCTCTGTTTCTGCGAATAGATATACACAGGGCTTCGGTACGTTAGAGCAAAGGGTTAATGAACGAGCTAAAGATAACCTGATGCAATTTGATATTGCCGCCAATATTGATGCCGGTAAATTAGTACCCAAAAAAGCACGACTTTCTATTCCTGTTTATGCAAGTTATAATTTGAATACACTTACGCCAGAATTCGATCCATACGATTTAGATATTCGCTATAAAGAAAAATTGGCCAGAAGCTCAGGAAGAACTAGAGATTCTATCCGAAGAGCAGCTGTAGATCAAACAACTATAAAAACACTGAACTTTACCAATGTGCGCGTAATGGCAGGTAATACAAAACCTGGACTATTAAAACTCAGTAATTTTGATTTTAGTTATGCATTTTCTCAGACTGCACATACGAGCCCAGTAATTACGCAAAATAAAATTACACGACATCGAGTAGGTGTAGGGTATACCTATGTAGGACAAAATAATTTTAAAGAGCCATTCAAAAAATGGATAAAAGGCCGCTCTCCTTGGTTGGCTTTTATACGCGACGCCAATTATAACCTAAAGCCCTCTTTCTTAAGTTTTAGAGCTGATATTAATAGACAGTTTGGTGAATTCATTCCACGCATTGTAAATACATTTAATAGTAAAGTAGATCGGGTAGATACCACGTATGATAAATACTTTACGTTTGATCGGTTTTATAATATGCGTTGGGATCTTACACGATCTGTGAATCTTGACTTTAACGCTACGAATAATGCACGTGTTGATGAGCCATACGGAAGAATAGATACGAAAGAGAAAAAAGACTCTGTGAGAGGCAATTTTTTAAATGGAGGAAGAAATACGCTGTATCAACAAAAAGCCTTGTTGAATTATAATATACCATTAAATAAATTCCCATTCTCCGATTGGATAAATGCGAGATATAGTTATGGTACCAGTTATAACTGGATAGGTGCTAGTAGGCTAGCTATTAATTTGGGTAATACCATTGAGAACTCACAAGAAAATAATTTCAATGCACAATTCAATTTCGGTAATTTATATAGTAAGTCGAAATGGTTGCGCGCCATTGATATTGTTCCACCCCCCAAAGTAAAGAACGATCCTAGTAAACAATTACCACCCAATATTGGCTTAGGTACTGTACTTCCGCCAAAAGAAGAAGTGCTGAAAGGGTTAACAGGAACAAAGCGAACGGATGCATTAAAGAAATGGCGGCAGCAAAGAAGAGACCTGCGTTTGGCAGATAAATTGAGTAGGGCAGGGGAATTACCAACATTAAACGCATTTGAAAGAACAGCCGGAAAGTTTGTAACCATGTTTAGAAATGTATCGATTAATTATGGGGAAAATTTCAGAAGCCGATTACCAGGCTATATGGATAGTACACAGTTTATTGGCCAGAATTTCAGAAGCATGGCACCAGGCTTAGATTATGTATTTGGAAAACAACCAACCGCCAATTGGATTAATAGTAAAATATCGAAAGGCTTACTCACTAAAGACAGTACATTCAATTTCTTGTTTAGACAAAGCTTTGAACAAAGAATGAATATAACGGCACAAATAGAGCCTATTAGAGAATTAATTATTGATATCAATCTCGATAAAAGTTTTACCAAAGATTATAGCTCATTAATTAAAGACACAACAGGTACCGGTAATAATTTCGGTATCCTAAACCCATTATTTAATGGGGGCTTTAGTGTATCCTATATTTCTTTTGGAACAATGTTTGGTCAGCAAAACCCGAATGAATTATCAAAAACTTTCTTAGCATTTCAAGCTAATAGAATTATACTCTCCAAGCGGGTGGCCGAGCAAAACCCTTACTGGCAAGCACTTCCCAATAACCAGAAATTTACTGCGGATGGCTTTGCTAGGGGCTATGGCAGGTATTCGCAAGATGTATTGATTTCTTCTTTCTTAGCTGCTTATACAGGTAAGGATCCTAATAAAGTAGCATTAATTAAAGATGCTTCCCAAACTATTAGCTCAAACCCGTTTAGGGGTATATTGCCAAAACCTAATTGGAAACTTACTTACACAGGCTTGAGTAAAATTCCTTCCTTGGCTGCTAAGTTTACAAATATTACATTGAGTCATGGTTATAACGGACAATTAAGTATGAACAGTTTTAATAGTGCGTTATTATACCAAGATCCATTCCGTTTTAATGCACCTGGTTTCATAGATACCGTAAGTGGTAATTTCATTCCGTTTTTCTTGGTACCGAATATCAGTATGGCCGAGCGTTTTGAACCATTATTAAAAGTAGATCTTACAACTATTAGCCAATTTAATTTTAATCTCGAGTTTAGGAAAAGCCGACAATTAAGTTTGAGTTTAATTGATTATCAGTTGAGTGAAAGCAGAAGTACAGAGTGGATAATGGGTGTGAGTTGGCGTAAGCGTGGATTTAATTTGCCATTTAAGTTGCCGGGTGGTAAGGGTAAAAAATTGCAGAACGATTTAAATATGAAGTTAGATCTCTCATTCCGTGATGTAACAATCAGCAATAGCCGATTGGATCAAAGTAATGCCTATGGTACAGGCGGACAAAAAGAAATTACTATTCAACCCTCTATCGATTATGTATTGAATAATCGAATCAATATCAAATTCTTCTTCGATCAGCGCAGGGTAATACCTTATATCTCCACCTCGGCACCCATTACCAATACCCGCGCAGGAGTGAATGTGCGGATATCATTAGCGCAGTAAGCTCAGGGCGAATCCATGAGAGTTGAGAAGACGGGGAGTCCGTAAGCAAGTCCGGGATGTCCATAAAATGTGAGGTGCGCATCGTTTACTTATTCTACGCCAAACCTTATCCCTTCCTAAACGCCCATTTACCCATTTCTTTCCAAGTAACTTTTTTACCATACATTAAAATACCCGTACGATAAATTTTGCCACTGAGCCAAGTGGTGAGTAAGAAACCGCCAATTAAACTGATCATGCTTACTGCTAATTCCCAATAAGCAACTGTACCAGGCACACCATAGGCAATCCGGGCCATCATTACCATGGGTGAACTAAAAGGAATAATACTTGCCCATGTAGCAATACCTGTACTAGGATCTTGTACGGCATTACTCATGATAATAAAAGAGAAAATAATGGGCATGGTGATGGGGAACATCAAGCTTTGTGCATCTTGAGGATCTTCGTTTACAACACTGCCTACGGCAGCAAATAAAGCTGCATAAAATAAATAACCCCCTAAGAAATAGAAAATAAAACAACCAATTATTACTGGCCAATTTGCAGTGCTAATGGTATGTTGTACCTTATAAATTTTCTGTGCTGCATCACCTGCTTGCACCATACCACCTGCTGGTATTTGTCCGTTATACTGTTGTAAGGTACTTACCTGATTCATTACATCATGCGGAATAAAAAACTGTGCAGCAGTCATCAACCCAAATATGAGGATAATCCACATAAAAAATTGTGTAAGCCCAACCGCACCAATACCAATGATCTTGCCTAACATCAATTCAAAAGGTTTCACACTACTAACCATTACTTCGGCAATACGATTTGTTTTTTCTTCCATCACCCCACGCATTACCATGGCGCCATATATAAACATGGTAATATAAATCAGCATACCACTGCCAAAACCAATACCATAGGATAAAGCCGCATTGCTCTCTTGTACGGTATCACCTTTCTCTTCTAAGGCTTTTAGCTCGGCAAATTTTGATTTCTCTTTAATTGAATCAAGCTGGTTGCGATTGATACCTGCATCTTGCAACATTTTATCTTCAATAGCTTCGTTAATGCGATTACTGATACGGTCTTCTGTGCCAATACCGATGCGCTTTTTGGAACGTAATAAATAATTTACTTTTTCTGTCCCTTCAAATTTGGGGATGATTAAAATATCAGTATATCCCTTCTTTAAATAATTGATCGTATCTACTCCCTCGGGGAATTCAAAATTGATATCTTTTGTATTTTTCAAATTGCCCTTAAAAAAACCGTTCTGATCAATTACTGCAATTTTATGATCATCTTTCCCTTGAATAGATAGTATGGTAGCTCCCGCTATAAATACAACTATTAATAGGGGAGTAAGAATTGTTGTAAGAATAAAACGCCTGTTCTTTACCCTGCTTAGGTATTCGCGTTGTATAATGATGGATATCTTATTCATGATTAAGTTATTGAGTTATTCGGTTATTAAGTTATTGACCACTGACTATTGACTATTGACCGTTTGAAAGGCTCTTGTGGTGGCGGCGGTACCTTCTACCAAATCAATAAATATTTCATTGAGTGATGGCAATATTTCATTGAATGATTCAATACTTGTTTGTTGCATAAAGTACTGTAGTACATCATTCGAGCTACTACCTTCATTAATTTTTACAATGAGTTCGTTATTTCTTTTCTCTGTTACTTCAAATGCAGTAGATGAAATAGCTGCGGGTATATCTTTCACTCGAATGCTAAACTTATTCTCTTTAAATTGCTGTTTTACTTCTGCAACTGTACCATCTAAAATTTTCTTTCCTAGGTTTACGAGTACAATATGATCGCAAATTTCTTCTACCTGCTCCATACGATGGGTGCTAAAAATTACCGTTGCACCTCTTTGTGCTAATCCAAAAATTTCATCTTTTATTAAATTAGCATTGAGTGGGTCTAAACCACTAAATGGTTCATCTAGTATAATGAGTTTTGGCTCATGTAAAACAGTGGTTACAAATTGCAATTTCTGGCTCATACCTTTACTTAAGTCTTCTACTTTTTTATTCCACCAGCTCTCCATCTCCAATCGCTTGAACCAGAATTTTATTTTCTCCATGGCTTCTGCTTTACTCAACCCCTTTAATTGGGCTAAATAAAGCGCTTGCTCACCGATTTTCATTTTTTTATACAGCCCTCTTTCCTCCGGCATGTAACCAATTTTTGTTACATCTTCCAACGCATTAAACGGTTTTCCATCAAACACAATTTCTCCACTATCCGGAAAAAAAATACCAGTGATCATTCGGAGTAAAGTGGTTTTTCCCGCACCATTTGGCCCCAAAAGCCCAAAAATGCTGCCTTTCTCAATGGAAAAGCTAATATCATCTACTGCCTTTTGTGTTGCATAATGCTTTTTTAAATGCTGTAATTGGAGAATAGAACTCATGCGTTAATTTTTAGCAGTGTTAAATGTATGCTGTTAGTATTACCATTCAACAAAATATTACAAAAATTTTTCTATGAAATGTATTTTTGCCGCGAATAAAATAAAATAATGAAAAAGTCAACTTACTTTTTTGTAATTGTTACTTGTTTAGTTTGTTTAACCCTTTTTAGTAGCTGGGGCTTTTTAGTTCATCGAACCATTCATCAATTAGCTGTTTATGAATTGCCTGAGCCAATGGCTCCCTTTTTTTATGCTAATATGGAGAAATTAGTGGCAGAAGCAGGTAGGCCAGATACCAGGCGAAATACGGATAGCACGGAGGCATCTAAACATTTTATCGACCTTGAACCATTTGGAAAGAATGCCGCGCATGATATGCCTTATAGTTTTACAAAAGCGATAAAAAAATATTCAAAAGATAGTTTACTAAAATACGGTTATGTTCCCTATCATATTTTATATATGAAAGAAAAACTAACAGCTGCTTTTAGGGCAAAGAACAAAGACAGCATTCTTTTCTACGCAACCGATTTAGCACATTATATTGGAGATGCTCATGTGCCTTTGCATACTACTGAAAATTACGATGGACAATTAACCGATCAAAAAGGGTTGCATAGTTTGTGGGAATCGGTAATTCCAGAATTATTAATCACAGAATATAATTTGTACAGTGCACATAAAGCTACTTATTTGAAAAAGCCTGAGCTAGCTATCTGGACTGCTATTCGTCAAGCACATGCTTTATTACCGGATGTATTGGCGCAGGAAAAAGCAGTATCAAAACAATTCACCCCAGAAACAAAATATCGTACACAAGTAAGAAGAGGGGTTGAAGTAAAATATTATACAACCGCTTTTGCCAAAGCCTATGCAGTGGCATTGAATAATACAGTAAATGAACAACTACTTGCATCGGGTGATCTTATCGCTGATTTTTGGTACACTAGTTGGATAGATGCAGGAAAACCAGATTTATCGGCAATTACGAATTGGAATGATAATTTAGCGAAGCAATATGCAGATGAAATACATTTGTATAATAGGAATGAATTAATCAAGCAAAAAAAATTAATCGCTAAGAAAAATAATTTGCTCGACTAAATCTCTCTTTATTGTTTTTTAATTGTTGTATCTACAATTGTTGTAGGCGTTGAAGTAATCGAAAGTGGATCTGGGAATACTTGGGACTCCGTACAATTGTTGTCAGTTAGTTTTACCATTAACGAATATTTTCCCACCTGTAAATTTTCAAACTGGCCTGTTGTGTTACTCATTATTTGCTTTGTAGTTTCGTTTGTTAAGGTAAACTGAACAGTGCTTTTTAGATCGCCAGTGCTAAATTGAAGTGAACCATTTTTGCAGTCGTCGCAAGTTGCCGATACCAACTTTACCAATTTTACAGGAATCTCAATAGCTCCGTTCTCTATTTTTATTTTCTTTTCAACGCCAATACATGAATCATTTCCGTTGCCATAAGCAAGTACTTTATAATCGCCAAATTGCAGATTGCTAAAATTCCATGAAGGGTTATTGGTTTTATCTGTTTTAATAATTTGACGATCATCTTTGTAAAGCGCATATATAAATGGACCCACACCAGAAACTACATTTACTACAAAACTTCCATTTTGGTTTTTGATGCAGGTTGAATTGGTAAGGTTAGCAATTTCTATTTTGGGAAGCGTTGGTTCTATGATGGTTACATTTGATTCAATTTTTTGCATACATGAATCAAGGATGCTAACAGTATACTTGCCAGCAGGAAGCTTAGTTAATTTCACTTGCCTATTTTCCAAACTTAGGCTACCTATATTGGGATTAATAGATACATGAAAAGGGGCTGGATGCCCACCCCTTGTTTCAATAATAATTTCCCCATCGGTAGCTCCAATACAACTTACAGGTTTCACTAGCTTCTTGATTTCTTCTAGTTTTGGATGCTCTCCAACAGCAACTTCATAACGTTGATAACAAGCTCCTGCATTCGCATTTGTATTTGTTGTAAACAGCGTATACTTACCTGCTTTTATTTTCTCAAAGCTAAGATTGTCTGATGTGGTTGAAACTATTTTGTCGGATTCTTTACAGGGGGTATTACTTTCGGGATAGCAAATACTAGTTGTATTAATATCTCTTAAGATAAAGGTATAATTATTGGTTAGGCCCTTTATGTTTGTAATAATAATGCCCCCTTCTTCCTTGTTGGCGCATGTATTTACTATGTTTACTTTCTTTGCTTGTAAGGTGGGCGCATCGGGCATGAATTCAATTGTTTTATT
>JBDKJW010000043.1:0-14081 GCA_039796395.1 Bacteroidota bacterium | reverse complement strand
GCAATTTCTAAAAAGGCTGTTTCAACAAAAAGAAATAACTGCTTTTGAAAAGCAGTTAGTGGATATGCTAGGTATTATACCCGGCAATATTCAGTTATACCGTAATGCCCTTAGCCATCGCTCTGTAAAAGAAACACCCGATGAAAATAACGAGCGCTTAGAATACTTGGGTGATGCAGTGTTGAGTGCTGTTATAGCTGATTATTTATTCAAACGCTACCCTTATAAAGGAGAAGGTTTTTTAACAGAGATGCGTAGTAAAATGGTGAATCGCCAGCAATTAAATGATATAGCGTTGAAGATGGGGTTGCGCAAACTTACTTTCTACAATAAGTTTGATAATGCCTTGAAGGGAAGCCAGATTTTCGGAAATACATTAGAAGCTTTAGTGGGTGCGGTTTATTTAGATAAGGGGTATACCAAAACGCAGAGTTGGATATTGAAACAAATTGTGATACCACATTTGTTTGTAGAAGATTTAGAATTGATAGATATTAATTTGAAGAATAAATTAATTGGCTGGGCCAATAAAAATGGTAAAACCATCACTTTTGAATTGGCGGAAGAAAAGCTAGAGGGCAATCGCCGGGTATTTACCATGAATGCCGTACTCGATGGCGAAATTTTTGCACAAGGGAGAGGCTCCAATAAAAAAGATGCGAGCCAAGTAGCCGCACAGATTGCTGTGGAGAAATTAGGTTTGTAGGTTACCGTTATTTCCTCAAAAATTCAGGTATAAATACGCTATATTTTTTTGTATAGCTTATGTGGATGCGCGATTTAAGGATAATAATGAAGAACTATATAAGCGACTAGCTTCTAAAGAAGATTTATTAAAATTAGAAGCAAAAATGGAAAATCGTATGAGTACAATTGAAACACGCATCAGTGAAACAAAATCAGCTATTCAACGCTGGGTCTTTGCTTTTTTCTTTGCCATTATTTTAGCTATTGCAGGGCTTTATTTTAAATAACTCATGCGAATCATAAAGTGGCTAAGAAGGAATTAGAAGTACTAGTGGTAGAACAAAAAATACTCAATCGTATTTACGTAGTACGTGGCGAAAAAATTATGCTTGATAAAGATTTAGCTGAAATGTATAGTGTTCAAACAAGGGTATTAAAGCAGGCTGTAAAACGGAATATAGAACGCTTTCCTAAAGATTTTATGTTTGAAATGGCTAACAAAGAGATAGATGAGATGGTATCACAGAATGTGATACCATCTAAAAGTTATTTTGGTGGCGCAAATCCTTACTGTTTTACAGAACAAGGTATAACTATGTTATCTTGTATTTTAAGCAGTAAAGTGGCAATAGAAGTGAATATCAAAATTATCCGTGTATTCACTAAAATGCGCGCGTATGCACTCACTCACAAGGAAATATTATTGCAGTTATCGAAACTGGAAAAAGAGATAAAGGGAAATACTAAAGACATTGAAAATATCTTCATAGGACTGAAAGAATTAATTGCAAAAGATGCAAAGCCAGTTACAAGAAATAAGATAGGATTTAAGCATTACGAGTGAGTTTTAAGGAAGCCATAAGCAGTGCAGGTTGGGTATATATGGTGTATGATAAATGTGATAGATTATTGTATAAGCGGTGTGAATAGAGATTATGCAACAGGAGCTTCTACCAGATGGTTTGGTATGGAACTAGGTTATGAAGAAGGGTATACCATCAACCAGTACAATGGTAATATAGCCGGTATGCGCTGGAGAAGCAGGGGCGATGGCGAGCAGCGAGCGTATGGATTTGCGTATGACCCGTTGAATAGATTAATGAAGGGCGATTTTAATCAGTTCACAAATGGTAGCTGGAATAAAACAGCCGGCCTAGATTTTAGCATGAAAATGGGCGATGGAGAGAACACAGGTACTGCGTATGATGAGAATGGTAATATATTGCGGATGCAACAATGGGGAGCTAAATTAGGCGGCAGTGTACAGATAGATAATATGGTATATAATTACATGAGTAATAGCAATAAGCTATTAAATGTAATAGATGCAGCCAATGATCCACAAACAAGACTAGGTGATTTTAGAAGCTCACAACGGTATATGAATGCGGTAGCCACTAAAACAAATGCTACCGTTGATTATACGTATGATGATAACGGTAATTTAAACCAGGATAAGAATAAGGATATAGCAGCGATTAGTTACAACCACCTAAACTTACCTTATGAACTAAGTGTAACAGGCAAGGGAACGATTAAATACATCTACGATGCAACAGGTAATAAGTTAGAGAAGAGAACTACCGACGACTCAACACATAAAACAACGAAAACAGCCTATATAGGAGCGTATGTATATGAGCAAGATACTTTGCAGTTTATGGGACATGAGGAGGGAAGAGTGAGGGTAGTTAGAACCCCAGCAAGCACACAATTGAGTTATGTTTACGACTACTTCTTGAAGGATCATTTGGGTAATACGAGGATGGTACTAACGGATGAACAAAAAACAAATGCATACCCTGTAGCAAGTTTAGAGAATGCCACAGTACAATCGGAGAAGAACTATTATAATATCCCTGATGGAGGCAGCGTAAACAAGAATACAGTGGCTGGCTACCCAACAGACAATTACACGAACCCCAATGATATTATACAAAAACTGAACGGCAATACGCAACCAGTAGGAACGAGTATAGTGTTGAAGGTAATGGCGGGAGATAAAGTAAATATTAGGGCCAATAGTTGGTACAGATTAAATGGAGCAACACCGGGAACACCAGTTAGTCCTATCAATGATATCGTAGCTGCATTAACGGGCGGGCTAACGAATAACTTTAGCAAAGCGATGTTATACCCCTTACCCGGAGGCTGGATACCACCCGGTATGGCCGACTTCTTAACAAGGCAAACTAATACTGCTGATAATGGTAAACCGAAGGCATACTTAAACTATGTATTGTTCGATGCCTGCCCGACTAGGCGGGAGCAGTTAAAACCAGTAGTTGATACGCTGAACTTTAACGGTAATCAAACCACAGGTTTTGAACAAGTAGGGGCGAGTGAAGAATTTAAAACGCATTTAATTACGGATAAGGAAGTAAGTAGAAATGGATATTTGTATATTTATGTAAGCAACGCTACACAAAACATAGATGTGTTCTTTGATAATGTACAGGTAACCCATACGCGAGGACCACTAGTAGAAGAAACGCATTATTATCCATTCGGTCTCACCATGGCGGGGATAAGCAGTAAGGCGGCGAATACCTTACTCAATCGTTATCAATACAATGGTGGAAATGAATTACAATCAAAAGAGTTCTCCGATGGTTCAGGTCTTGAATTATATGATGCGGTACATCGATTATATGATCCTCAGTTAGGAAGGTTCTTCCAAATTGATAAGTTAGCGGAGTTAGGTATAGATTTTACTCCTTATGGTTTTGCGCGTAACAATCCAATAAGGATGGATGACCCTTTAGGGTTGAAGGAAGACACTTTAAATGGAACTTCTCCAGAAGTAATAGTTCATACGTCTAAGAAAAAGGTAGCAAGTAAGCAGTTAAATCAGATGGACTATGGACAAATAGCTGCATGGATAGATGCTCGTACCAAGAGAGGTGATGGCGCAGAGACAATCGGAAACTGGGCATTAAATAATCCATATCTAACTCCAAATACACTTGATAAAATACTTGATGCGAATTCCTCTGCAGCAAGAGCAATACGACAAGCTCAAGATGAAGCGTGGGAGCTAGAAGGAAAGATATTTGCTATGTTGCTAGCAACTGCTACAGGGGCGGAGTTATTAGCGTTAGTAGAAGCGGAAGCCGCAGGTGTAGCAGCTGGTAGAGGTGTTGCATCTGTTACATCGAAAGCAAAAGATATTATAAGATTAATTGATAAGGAATTACTTGACGTTACTTTGCAAGCAAATTTTGAGGTTCGGGTTGGCTTATCGAAATTTATGAAAAATGCTCCAGATTTAGTTAAAATGGCTAAGCATTGGAAAAGTCTCAAAAATAGTGGTGCATTGAAAATTCTTAAAGCAGTTGGTAAAGAGTTATTAAAATAATTTTACGAGTGGAGATTTTAGATCAATATAAAAGGATAGTAAGTCAAATACCAATTGACAGTCATAAATATATACACAGTAAATCAATAGAAAACTTCATAAGTCAAATTGAAAATATGTCTGAATGGGATGCTATTTATGTTAAAAATAAACTACAAGAATATCTACTGAAAGTAGAGAGTAGCATCCAAGATATTAATTCATATAATGGTTTAGAGCTTTTTGAAGAATTTATTTATCCATTGGGTTCTTACCTAAAAAAATATGGATTGAAGAGAATAATGCCTAATAAATATCGCTATATTTTTTCTTTAATGACTGATTTTTTATTACTTATTATTTTTTACCCTTTATTTTTTCCATTGGCTACAGTGGTAGTTATGATATACTATCTATTATGGCTTAAGCCCATATATAGATCAAAAAAGGTTTATGGATTGTTTTATTAATCGTAGAATATCAATTCTGTTAATCGGGATTAATAGCGTCAAATTAAAGTTTTAAGATTACTCTTTTTTATTAGTAAAAACCGTTCAAATATTTGAACAGATAAAAAAAGAAAGAGTATTTATAAGTAGTTCTTTGAAAACCAATGAGGTAGTAGTTAAAAGCTGAGTAGCGAACCGAACGTACAAGAGTGCGATCCCGAATCACTTCGTTCTCGGGACAGGCAGCAAGCAAAGTTGAGAAGAGTTACTAAAGTTGGGTAAAAAGAAAAAGAAGGAAAACTGAGTAGCGGTGATCCCTAGCAATAAAGAATAAAAAGATTACAGTAACACTATCAATTATGGAAAAATTAAAGCTAATTACTTGTACCTTTCAGTGATTGATTTAACCGCTCTTTGAAGTATAAAGTTTAAGTTTAAAAATATCTTTTTAGGTGTAGATGTTATTATCCATTTGGAGTTAAGAAATAATAAGGTAAATTTGAGAAAAATAAACAGAAATGGGTACTTTGTCAATTCGTCGGGAACTGCATAATTATCTTGAGCTAGCAGATGATAAAAAAGTGAAAGCCATGTATGTAATGATGGAACAAGATATTAGAGAAAAGGCTGTAGATTATACCGAAGAGTTTAAAGCGGAGTTGGATCGGCGCTATGCAAACTATAAAAGCGGTAAAGCTAAACTGGTTTCATCTTCCGAGAGTAAAAAACGAATAAGTCGGATTTTAAAATCAAAGGGGCATTGATGGTATATAGTTATGTTTTGCAAGAAGATGCACAAAAAGATTTTGAAACTGCGCTTAAATGGTATGCTGAAAGAAGTGTTCAGGCAGCAGAGAATTTTATAAAGTCAGTTGAGGAAGCTTTATTGTCTGTTTGTGAATATCCCTACATGTGGCGTAATTCCTATAAAGACTATCATGAATTGGGGCTAAAGAAATATCCTTTTACAATTGTATATAGCATTGAAGCGAAAAAAAAATTAATAGTGATTCATGCTATTTACCATCACAAAAGAAACCCTAAAAAGAAATACAAGATATAATCTAACACTAAGTACTACTGAAACTCCAGCAAACACAGTATTATGGCGACACTAACGATCCTATCCATTCGGTCTCACCATGGCGGGGATAAGTTCTAAGGCGGCTAATACACTAGAGAGCAAATACAAATACAATGGCAAGGAGAAACAAGACAAAGAGTTCTCCGATGGAAGTGGATTAGAGTTGTATTCAAGTGATTTTAGAAGTTATGACTCACAAATAGGTCGATTCATACAAATAGATGCTTTAGCTGAAATTACAGAAGAACAATCTGGATATTCTTTTGCTAGTAATAATCCTATTTTAAGGAATGATCCAACGGGGCTAAAGGATACCGCAGTCAACCAAAGTAATCCAAGACAATTAGATGGTGTAGAAGTAAATGCAAAAGCCAAACCTAAGGGTCAAAAAGCAAATTCATTAGGGTTGTTAAACAGTATGATAAGAAATAGTGATGGGAAAATTAATTCTCTCTATACAACACCAGGAGGTATTAAAGCCCATACTCCTGAAGAATGGGCAAAACACTATGAAGGAAAGAGTTGGAATCAAATTGTTAGCGAGAGTAAAAAACAAAAATACCTTGGAGGCTTGCTGATATTTAATGGTGGTCCAAATAAGGAATGGCGGTATGTAGTTTTAAGAGATGGTAGAATTTTAGATATGAGACATGTTTTGGTTGTGGGTATGAAAACAATTGGAGGTTTAGATGTAGGTAAATATTTAGGTGCTGTTGGTGAAATTGGGCAATATGGGTTCGCTCGTGCTTCTGCTAATCAAAGTCAAGACTATTTTTCAAATTCAGTTGGTACTGGTTTTTTAAAATACCTTGAAGCAAAGACAGTATATTATTCTGATAATTCTACTCGAGAATTTGGAAACTCACAAGAAACGGGTATATCAAAGTTATTTTTAAATTATATCAATGAGAAATACTAAGAATATAATTCGCATTACTGGTATCATTTTTATCTTTTTTTCTTGCTCAGGAGACTCAAGAAAGGAGCGGGAATTATTTAGTAAGATAAAAGTTGGAATGTCTCAGGAAGATGTTATAAAAATATTGGGAACCCCCGATGATACTACATATAGTATAGTTGACACGACAGAGGTTTGTTTAACTTTTTTTACACGTAATAAAAGTGGGTTGAGGCCAAGTTTTCCAGAGGTTTGCTTCGATAGTAGTAGGAAAGTTAAGCTAGCTAGTTATGGTGATGAGTAAAAAATCAATAACGGGTGTTTTAGTTATAGTGTGTATTCTTGGCTGGATTTTTTTTGATTCATATAAAACAAAGCACTTAAGAAAGAATTTCAAAATTGTAAATGGTCGAGTCACAGGTATAACTGGAACATCTTATAGAAATAACAATAGATCAGTTTTTTATGATTATAAATATACAAATATCCATTCCTACTTACTTCTTTATCTGTAATTATATGGGTCTTAAATTCTTCACTTGCCCCTACCTGCTCAAAACCTGTGGTTTGATTACCATTGGTATCCAACCTTCAGATAGGGGTTGCACTATTTAGCAACTACATTCAGGACAAATTGGATACTTTTGTACGTAAAATGTGCTATATGGCTAACTTTAAACTCTTTAAAAATCATCACACAATGAGTCTGGCTAATAATATCAAGCGATTAAGAGAACAAAAAGGAATCCTGCAAAAAGAAGTTATCTTAGAAGCCAAAACAACCACCGAAAAAGTCGAGCTCATTGCTGAACTCGATGAAAAAGATACTACAATTATTCTCATGTCTACTAAATAACTATACCATGCTTACCGTACACCCACAATACATTAATGATGCACAAGGCAATAAATCCTTGGTAATTCTTCCCGCTACTGAGTTCGATACCCTCATGGAAGAACTCGAAGAACTCCAAGATCTTCGCCTTTACGATGAAGCAAAAAAGAATGATACAGGCGAACGCATTCCCATGGAGGAAGCTTTTAAAATCATTGAAGCCAAGAGAAAAAATAACTAATGCTCTACGCCCTCGAGTTTAGCAGACCAGCACTCAAAGATTTGGAGAAAATTAATGAACCTTTTTACTCCAATATTAAACTTGCTATCTGTCAACTCACACAAAACCCGCGACCAATCGGTTACAAAAAACTCAAAGGCCGTGATGCCTACCGCATACGCATCGGCGATTATCGCGTTATCTACAATATCTTCGACAATAAACTCATCATCGATATCATTACTATCGGACATCGTAAAGATGTTTATCAATAACGCTCAATAAAGAAACCACCCCATGAGGAGTGGTTTGAAAAAAGTATTAAAATTCTAAAAAGGGTTAAATTCCGACACTGTGCTAAATAACAAAATTCCAAAAACTAAGAGTATCGATAGAAAGATAACTTGAATAACCCTTTTGCGATAAAGCAAACAACCTATAGCAAATACTAAGAGTTGTAAAATAATAAGACCAGACCCATACTCAGCTATAAATAATCTATTGTTATTAAAAAAATCTCCCTTTCTAGGCAACAATAATAAAGCTATGTAACCAACAGGGATAATCAAATTAAAAAGTATAATTAGTTTGTTACGCATATATTTTTATTTATTCCATCCCAAGAAATTAAATTCTCTATACTGATTCGAATAATGCCCTCCTATAAAATTAAACGTACTCTTGTTCTTTGTTACATTAATCCAAGTGTTACTTGTTGCATCATAAATGCCTGACTGGATTGGAGTTCCCAAGTATCTAAAGGAATTAGGATTATCTGATCCTAAAAAACGACCTAAGCTATTAAAGTTTCCTTGGGCTGCAATAAATCCTGCTACACCTGTCTTCGCATTAGTAAATATGGATGATATCATCTGTATATGATTGGGGGCATTCTTGCCTCGCTCCATTAATACATTCAAACTTCCAGTAGTTAAGGCAGCAAGTGAGGTTTGTGTCGTATTCGCATTATTTGCAAAATCACGTGCGCCTGAATGTTGCATCACATCCATAAGAAATTCGTTTGAATTACTGTATTTATTGTCGGCTGCGTCGTAAACTCCCGATTCAGTAGCCCATTGAAACGGCAAATTATTTTTACTTGCAAAATTTATAATGCAACTAAGTGCTAAATCATCGCAAGTAAAAGCTTGATCCGAAAGATTCAATCCTCGAAGCTTTTCATTAAGCTCCCCTCTGAATTCATTAATATATTTTGCGTTCCATTTGTTTTTTACCTCCCATGCACCACCGCCTCCGTTATTTTCATTATCACCTTCATCTTTTTTCTTTTGCCGTTGCTGTCCTTGAAGTTGCTTAAATAAATCTGTTGCATCTTGTCCAGTGTAAGTAGTACCGTTTGCTGTTTCCGTTACATCCATACCATCAGGGTCTATGAAACGCATCGGGCTGTTAAAGGCATACACATAAGGACTCCATCTTCTTCCTAACTCCGCTAATGGATCCACCGTATGCCATCTACCCAATTGAGGATCGAGCATCCTCGCACCATAGTCATACAACTCTAATCCACTCCCATCACTGAACTCCTTATCTTGTTTCTCCTTGCCGTTGTATTTGTATTTGCTCTCTAGTGTATTAGCCGCCTTAGAACTTATCCCCGCCATGGTGAGACCGAATGGATAATGATGGTTTTCGCCCTAATGTTTATGGAATAAGGGTTTTCAAAGATCTTCTACATGAAAATTAGTGCTTTTTAAGCATTTTGTGCATTGTTTTCATCTGAAATTCGCAACTGAGCTAATTTTTGATGTGCTGCTTGTACTTCTTTACTTAAATATCCTTCCGCAATGGCTACATATTTATAAAATTCCTTACTACCTGCAGCATGCCCCGATAATTTTCGTACTACTTGCTCGGGAACACCTAAAATAAGTAAGCTTGTAATAGCTGTTCTGCGCATGGTATGCGATGTTAAATGGTCAAAATATTGCCAACTTTTATTGCCATATTTTTTTTGTTCTATCCAAATACCCCTTCTACACATATACTTTGGTAAAATATCTTTCCATCCGGCAACCTTACCCAATCGCTTCAATAAAATATTAAACCGAGAATTAGAAAATTGCGGTAGTAAATATTTGCCGACTTTCTTCCTATAAATAGTAAATATAACTACCAAATATTCAGGCACAGGAATTGAAATATAACTACCCGTTTTATGCGCATACAACCGAATAAATGGTTTCCCCTCTTCCATTACATAATTCCTCTTCTCTAAACTCATTAAATCACTAAATCGTAAACCCAATGTACAACCTGCTATAAAAATATGTTTAATACGCAGTAGGTTAGGAGATAGACTGTTCGTAAAACTAGTATGAGCCTACATAACCATCAAAAAATCCTTTCTGATACAGGAACACGCTAAATACCCTGTAAAATCGTAGCCAATATTTTTTCTCTATATGAGTTTGTTTGCTATTGTAGCGAGACAATAATCGAAATGCAATTTGTCTGCTTTTTTGTAACTCAAACTCTTGCACCAATTTTAATACGCAACCATAAAATATAATGGTATCATTTCCAATTTTTTTACCCGCAGCAGTTCTTCTTTTGCCAACTTTCATTTCTTCAATAAACTCAATGAACAGCGGTACAAATAATTCTTTTTTTCATTTTTACATAAAGATGAAGAATTCAGGTATAAATACGCTATATTTTTATTTATTGCTTGTTTAGCTTTGTTAATAATCGTATGGCAAAGAAAGAATTAGAAACCATAATAGTAGAGCAAAAAATACTGAGTAGAATTTATGTACGTGATTTTATGTTTACGTTGACAGCAAAAGAGTTTGAAAACTTGAGGAGCCAAGTTGGCACCTCAAGTTGGGGCGGTACAAGGTATATGCCAATGGCATTTACCGAGCAGGGCGTAGCTATGCTTTCGAGTATATTAAGCAGTAAAGTGGCAATAGATGCAAAGCCAGCCCCAAGAAATAAAATCGGCTTCAAACATTACAACTAAACCCTCATCCCGAAACTCGTATCCCGAAACTCGCATCCCGCAACTCGTATCCCTAACCCACTGTTTGACACAACTCTACCAATACCCCATTCGTTCCCTTCGGATGCAAAAAACACACTAATTTATTATCCGCCCCTCGCTTTGGGACTTCATTCAGTAATACAAATCCTTCGCCCTTCAACCTTTCCATCTCCGAATAAATATCTGCTACTTCAAAAGCAATATGATGTATGCCTTCTCCCTTCTTCTCAATATATTTTGCAATAACACCATCATCTGCCATACTGGCCACCAACTCTATCTTGGTATCACCCGTTAACAAAAATGCCGTATTCACTTTCTCAGAAAGTACTTCCTCTGTTTTGTAGCATGCGGTATTTAATAATTTCTCAAATAAAGGAACGGAAACGCCTAAGTCTTTTACCGCAATACCTATATGTTCTACTTTTAACATTATAAAATAATTTTATATGTGATTTCGATTTCTGGAAAAACAACCAATCTGTATAAAGTGCGGCTTAAATATAGAACCTATTATGCTACTTTTGTATGAATCGTATAAAGAAAGATATATGTTGAAATTGCCGATTTACCTAGATAATAACGCTACCACCCCCATGGATCCACGGGTGCTTGAAGCTATGATTCCGTATTTTACCGAGCATTTTGGTAACGCCGCTAGCCGTAACCACGCTTTTGGCTGGGAAGCTGAAGAAGCTGTTGATTATGCCCGCGAACAAGTAGCCCAATTAATCGGCGCCGACCCTAAAGAAATTATTTTTACCTCTGGCGCCACAGAGGGCGATAACCTGGGTATAAAAGGGGTGTATGAAATGTACGCCAGCAAAGGCAACCATATTATTACCTGCACTACCGAACATAAAGCAGTACTCGATACTTGTAAACATATCGAAAGATCGGGCGGTGAAGTTACTTATCTGGAAGTAAAAGCCGATGGGTTGATTGATCTAAAAGAATTGGAAGCAGCCATAAAGCCCACTACCATCCTCATTGCTATCATGTATGCGAATAACGAAATTGGTGTGGTACAACCCGTTAAAGAAATTAGCGCTTTAGCCCGCAAAAACGGGGTGCTTTTCTTTACTGATGGTACACAAGCTGTTGGTAAAATACCAGTTGATGTAAACAAAGATGGCATTGACATTATGGCGTTTACCGGACATAAAATGTACGGTCCCAAAGGTATTGGTGCGCTCTATGTTCGTCGTAAAAACCCACGCGTAAAAGTTACGGCACAAATGGATGGCGGCGGCCACGAACGTGGTATGCGTAGCGGTACGTTGAATGTACCTGGAATAGTAGGTTTCGGTAAAGCATGTGAACTATGCAGATTAGAAATGGATGCCGATGCAGTACGCCTTGGTAAGCTAAGAGATAAGCTGGAACAGGCTTTGCTGCAATTAGAAGAAGCCTATGTAAACGGTAGCAGTGAGCACCGTTTACCTCATGTAAGTAATATTTCTTTTAAATATGTAGAAGGAGAGGGGTTGATGATGGGCTTTAATAAAAACATTGCACTGTCATCTGGCTCTGCTTGTACATCGGCCTCTTTAGAACCTAGCTATGTGCTAAAAGCTTTGGGCTTGGGCGATGATTTGGCACACTCTTCGCTACGTTTTGGATTAGGACGATTCACTACTGAAGACCAAATCGATTATACCATTAAAGCTGTAAGCGAAACAGTATTGAAGTTGAGAGATATGAGTCCGCTTTGGGAAATGTTTAAAGAAGGAATTGATTTGAACTCAATAGAATGGGCGCATCATTAGGATAATCTACAATCTGGAATCTGTTGAAACAAAATCAGATTGAAGATTGATAATTGAAGATTAAATAAAAACCCGTCCGCCTAGGCGGATCGTAACTCGTAACAAATAATAAAATGGCATATTCAGAAAAAGTAATTGATCATTACAGCAATCCTAAAAACGTAGGAACACTCGATAAATCGAAAAAAAATGTTGGTACTGGTTTAGTAGGCGCTCCTGAGTGTGGAGATGTAATGCGCTTACAAATTGAGGTAGATGATGCTACCGGTGTTATCACTGATGCTAAATTCAAAACCTTTGGATGCGGCTCTGCTATTGCTTCTTCTTCTTTGGCTACAGAATGGCTAAAGGGTAAAACAGTTGACCAAGCCGTAGCTATCGATAATATGGATCTAGTAGAAGAATTAAATCTTCCTCCTGTAAAAATCCATTGCTCTGTATTAGCAGAAGACGCTATCAAATCGGCTATCAACGACTACCGCAAGAAAAACGGATTGGAAGAATTGGTGTTTGAAGAAAGAATTCATTAGTAATCTGGAATCTTCAGTCTTCAATCAAAGTACAGATTGAAGATTGAAGATTGAAAATTAACCTATGGTAGCAACCGAAAATAGTATATACGTAAGCGAAAAAGCAAAAAACAAAGTAACCCAACTCATGAGCGAGGCTGGGGTTGCTGGCGATCCTTCTTATTTTTTAAGAGTAGGGGTTGTGGGTGGAGGATGCTCAGGCTTAAGCTATAAGCCGATTTAAAAAGCTTTTTATACTTGGTAAATACCGAGCTTGATTTTTCAGACGGACTCAACGGCAAAGGGTTTTACTTTAATAACCCCAATGCCAGCAGAAGCTGTGGCTGTGGCGAAAGTTTTGCAGTATAATTAATGTAGTTTTGACCCATGTGGCAGATCTGCAAAAAAGAATGGCAACAATTTTTTAGTTCGGTAACGGGTATCATGGTGCCAGCCATTTTTCTATTGCTCACAGGCTTGTTACTTTTTGTATTTCCAGATACAAGTATTCTTGAATTTGGTTACGCCCAACTCGATCAGTTTTTTAGTTTGATGCCTTGGTTATTGATCTTTTTAATTCCGGCAATTACCATGCGCAGTATTGCCGATGAAGCCAAACAAGGTACACTCGAAACACTATTCACCTTACCCATCAGTAAAACAGCCGTTATCTTGGGTAAATATTTTGGCGTACTAGGCATCAGTATTTTTACCTTATTACCCACCATTATTTATCCTTTTTCATTACAAGCTTTAAGTATTACAGGGGGCATTGATATTGGTGCTACACTAGGTAGCTATTGTAGTTTGTTTTTATTGGCTGCCGTTTACGCAGCTATAGCATTGGTGGCCACTGCATCTACAAAAAATAGTATGGCTGCATTTGTGCTAGGCGCTTTTGGTTGCTTAACCATGCATAGCGGTTTCAATGCTATTAGTAAGCTGCCCATTTTTGCAGATGGTACCGATTATTATATTCAACTATTAGGTATCCAATACCATGTGGCGAATATGAGCAGGGGCGTATTGAGTGCTGCAGATATTATTTATTTCTTAGCATTAATTGGGGGTAGTATTTATATAACCATTTCAAAATTTCAAACAACAAGATTACGCGTTTGGCCCACCGTAGCAATAACCCTTGCGGTTATTGCATTAGGGGGCAATTACATCCGATATAATATCGATCTCACCCAAGAGAAAAGATTCACCCTCAGTAATAGCACCGTACAATTATTGCAACAAGTAGATAGCACCATTCGGGTAGAAGTTTTTTTAGCAGGTAA
>JBDKJW010000042.1:0-13683 GCA_039796395.1 Bacteroidota bacterium | reverse complement strand
GAAACAAATGATTTCTGGAATGAAAAAAACAGAAAAGAAAAAGCAGCAGCTAAGAATTTATCTACAGAAGCAGTTTATACCCTTGCTTCTATTGTTGAAGAAGAAACAAATTATGCATCAGACAAAACAAAAATTGCCAGTGTTTATTTAAACAGACTAACAAAACAAATGCCATTGCAGGCTTGCCCTACCATTAAATATGCCATGCAAGACTTTACGATTACAAGAATTTATGAAAAGTATTTAGTAAACCCATCGCCCTATAATACCTATAAAAACAAAGGGCTTCCTCCCGGACCAATTTGTACACCATCACCCACTACAATAGATTTGGTGTTAGATGCCCCAAATACAGATTATTTATATTTTGTAGCAAAAAGTGATTTTAGTGGCTATCACCATTTCAGTAGCACCTATGAAGAACACGATAAATATGCCAAAGAATATCAAAAGAAATTAGACGAATACATGCTTAAAAAAGCACAACAACAAAAATAAAATAGGTTTTGACAAAATTAGAACGCATCATTATTACTTGGCCACCCATTGCTTTTATAATCCGTAAGAGTAAGCTAATCATATTGCCGGGTTTTCAGGGTATTCCACTCTACGATGTTGTTGTATTTTTCTTTAACCAACTCAATAAAATTGGGATTAACGAAAGAGCTGCTGCCATTGCGTTTAACCTTATTATGGCCCTGCCTGCAACCATGCTTTTTTTATTCTCAATACTCCCCTATTTTCCCGAATTTTTAAAACTCAGAGAAGAATTTCTTTCTCTATTTAAAGATATTAGTCCAAATTCAAATACCTACCAATTTATTGAGAATCTATTAGGTGATTTAATGCAAAAAAATGTGGGCGTTTTCTCTTTCGGTTTTTTATTGATTATTTTCTATGCTTCCAATGCAATGATGGCATTGATTAGAACTTTTGATAAATCGATTCAAGAAAATAAAAATTTTTTTCTACATCAACGTTGGCGCGCTTTACAAATGACGGGCATCTTAGTATTATTAATTATTTCAACTATTTTAATCTTAATCGGACAAGAACAACTCACCAAACCCTTACGTAAACTATTTCACTTAGAGAAAAAAACAATAACTCCCTGGGTGAACTTTATAAGATGGAGTATTGTTGTTGCTTTATTTTATTATGGCATTGCATTTATTTATAAATATGCCCCCTCTGTAAAAAAGAGATGGAAGCTTACCTCTCCCGGTACATTACTAGCAACTATTCTTACAATCCTCACTACAGAAATTTTTTCGTACTGGGTATCCAATTTCGCAGCTTACAATAAGGTTTATGGATCAATCGGTACAGTATTAATACTCATGCTGCTGATTTATATCAATGCATTGATACTGTTAATAGGGTTTGAATTAAATGTTAGCATTACCTACCTTGTACGAAATGCGGAAGCACGCAATAATCAAGAAAAAATTAAAAAATAAACTAACAACCCATGCTTCATCGATTTATATCTGGGGATATCCACTGTTCTTTTATCTGTGAAAGTTCAGGATGGGTAAAGGGTATTTGATAATGACCTGCATTTTTTTTCTGCCTAAATGCCTCATAAATAGTAACAGCACAAGCCACAGAAATATTTAAACTCTGTATCATACCCAATTGAGGTATAATAAAATTACCATTGCAGCAGGCACGCATTTCTTCGCTCACCCCTTCGTGTTCATTACCAAATACCAAGGCCATAGAAGCCGTAAAATCCATCTCATGCAAGTCGATGGCTTGAGCATTCAAATGTGTACAAAATATATTGCTATACCTTTCCTTCAACTTTGCCACACATACAGGCAAAGATTCAAATTGATGAATAGTGAGCCATTTTTGTGCACTACTACTACTTTTCTCACCAAACTTTTTGTGCCTGGCAATTTTTGTATTCAATACATAAATATCTTGGATACCCACGGCATCACAGGTACGCATAACCGCTGAAATATTATGAGGGTCTTGTACGTTTTCCATCACTACAGCTATATTACCCTGACGAAACTTTAATACCTCATTTATCCGTTCTAATCTTTCTGGAGTCATAATTTCTACCAATAGCTTTGTATTTTATATAGAACAAAGCTCTTTTATGCAAATCTGCAAATAAGTATTGAATTTTTGATATAATTTTACTGTAACCGTACCGTACCATGAATACGAAACTCGTTCGTTCTGAGCACCTGCTTTGGATGACCCCTATTTTATATGGAATAGTTGTATACATTACATCATACACTGATATTGTAATGTCTTTTTACAACGGTGCCTATATTTTGGTTACTTTCCCCCAACTTATCACTGCCTTTCTTGTTTTTTTAATTATACCTTTTATTCTACACTGGGAGTTAAGAGATAGAAACTTAAGAGATTTAGTTATTTCTTGGGCGCATATATTATTGTCTGTTGGCATGGTGGTAGCCATACTTTTTATTTATAGTTTTACGCTACCCATAAATGTTAAATGGATACATTATACAGGTGAGCTACCCGCAGTACAAAAATGGGCTTATTACAATAGCATTGCCATTATAATCATGAAGGGATTTATTAGCTTACAGATTATTTACAGTATTTATGCTACTACAAAACTAGTGCTTTCAATACGCGCGCAGAAAAGAGATGACTTATTAATAGATGAGGATTTATACTTTGATAAACATGAAGAGATGGGCACACAAATGATTGCTTAATTATTTTCCCATGGCTGCTAATTTCATTTCTTTAGCTTTTTCTTTACCAACATATTTTTCGATTCTTTTCTCTAAAAAATAGATTAAAGGGGTTAATAATATAGCCATCGTAAATTTATATAGATAATTTACTATGCAAATAGCTATAACTAATTTTAAACTCCAATTATTACCGATTCTAAACGCTATAAAGAGCACTATAAAGCTATCTACCAATTGTGATACCAATGTTGAACCTGTTGCTCTTAACCAAATCCATTTCTCTCCTGTTACTTTTTTTATACGATGAAATACGGTTACATCAACCATTTGACTCACTAGAAATGCCGTAAGGCTACCTGCTATAATCCACATCCCTTGTCCGAATATACCCCCAAAAGCTAATTGCATATCTGGGATCCCTTCCGCTTGTCTGGATCCAATCCAAAAATCAGCCGCCGGTATATGCATGGCCGCATAAAACATAATAAAAGCATACGATATAAGTATTACAGCCGTATAGCTTATTCTGCGAACTGCTTTTGGACCAAAATATTCATTCACTAAATCAGTAATAATGAATTCTAATGGCCATAATAATACACCACAAGTAAGGTTAAACGACAAGCCGGTTTCGCCTAAAATGGTTAAGTTAGCTGGAGCAAACCCAAATAGTTTTTCTAGAGAAAATATTTTACCCCCTATACATTCGGCAATTAGGGCATTTGCCACAAAAAATGCGGTGATCCCTAAGAAAAGTTTGGTGGGTTTATCTTTTAATATTTGATGAATCATAAAGGAGCTATAAAATAGATATAAACCTGTGCTATAAGAATCAGTAAATTACTAATTAGTAGCCAAGGAGGCAAAATCTGTTTTTTACCTATGGCCCATAAAATAGAAAAGCTAATGAAGAAAATAAGGTTCAAAAACGGGGCTATTATCCAGCCTAGGATTATGATAGTGCTTTTAAGGTCTTGCTGCCCGATAAAATCATATGTATGCTGAACAAGTACACAAACAAGGAATAATATATTACAAATAAAGGCTGTTTTAGCGAGCAGCTTCATAGGGTGAAGATAGGCTAATAATCCTTCAATTTTACTTACTTTCGCCCTGTTGAACTAACTTGAAATAAGACCATATGAATTGGAAGAGAATTGTACCACATGTTATTGCCATTGTTGTTTTTTTAGTGGTAGCCCTCATTTATTGTAAGCCTGCATTAGAAGGTAAAGTATTACAACAGCATGATGTTACCCAGTGGAAGGGCATGGCGCAAAACTCTTTTCAATACAAAGAAAAAAATGGCGATTTCCCATTATGGACGAATGGCATGTTTAGTGGTATGCCTGCCTATCAAATTGCAATGAGTAATACCAATCCTGTTTCCGTGGGTTATATTAGTTATATACTAAATCCGGGACTACCCAAACCTGTTGGTTTCTTTTTCTTGGCATGCATATGTTTTTATTTCTTAACACAGGTACTAAATATTAATTCATATATAGGTATCGTAAGTGCATTGGGTTATGCGTATGCCACTTATAACCCCATTATTGTTGCTGCTGGTCATGATACCAAAATGCAAGCCATTGGCTATTTACCTGCATTAATTGGGTCATTATTATTAGTATATGATAAGAAGTATTGGTGGGGAGCCGCATGCACCGCTTTATTTAGCGCGCTTTTACTTTCGGCCAATCACTTACAAATTACCTATTATAGTTTTATCATCATTGCCATCATGAGCATTGCATTTGCCATCAGATGCTTTAAAACAAAAGAAACCTCGCACTTATGGAAATCGGCAGGCATTGCTATTGGTGCCGCATTTCTTGGTATTTTGGTAAATGCAGTAACCCTACTTACTACTTACGAATATTCGAAGAAAACAATTAGAGGAGGTAGTGTTTTAGCTGATGAAAAAACAAATGTTACTAAAACAGGATTGAGTAAAGACTATGCATTGAGTTATAGTATTTATAAAACAGAACCCCTAGTACTCATGTTTCCTAGGCTTTACGGAGGAAGTAGTAATAATATGGAGATAGCTGAAGATAAATCCAAAGCTATTGAAGCGCTACAACAAATGCCACAGCAATTAGCACAACAAATACAGGGTGCATTGCAGTTTTATTGGGGTGGAATAGACGGTGTAGGCACATCTGGCCCACCTTATGCGGGTGCTATTATTTGTGTATTAGCCTTAATTGGGTTTTCTGTGGTTGATAGAAAATATACTGCCTGGATTGGCGCCACTATTATTCTTACACTCATGATGAGTTGGGGTAAATATTTTGAAGGCTTTAATGTGGCGCTATTAAAGTATTTACCCATGTATGATAAGTTTAGAGCCCCCAGTATGATACTGGTAGTGCCTACCTGCTTATTATCTATGCTAGCAGCACTTACACTCGATAAAATTTTGTACGCTACTAATCGCGATTTATTATGGGATAAATATAAGCGTGGCTTAATGATTGTAGCGGGTGTATTTATTACGGCCTTACTTGTTTATTTTACTTCCGACTTTTCTTCCGATGCGGATAAATCATTATTACAACAAGTAAATAGCATACCCGATGCACAACAACGTGAAGCTATACTCACCCCGGTAAAATCGTTTATTACTGGTTTAGAAGCTGATAGGCAATCGTTGTTTATGGGTGATATGCTTCGTTCTTTATTATTTGGTTTAGTAGCTATTGCCGTGTTGTATTTCGCCGTAAAAAATAAAATACAAGGTTTAGCAGCAACCGCTATTATTGGTGTATTTGTATTGATTGATTTATTTGGGATTAATAGTAAATACCTAAATGCGAATAATTATCAAGATGTGGCAGAATATGAAACTAGTTTTACGCCATCCTCTGCCGATCAAAGTATTATAAAAGATACTGGCTACTATAGAGTTTTGGATGTATCGAGAGGTATTAGTAATGCTTTTAATGGGGGCGCTTTATCTGCTTATTTTCATAAATCTATCGGCGGTTATCATCCTGCTAAATTGAGTATATATCAAGATTTAATTGAAAAACAATTATACAATTTTCCTAATTGTTTGCCCGTACTGAATATGCTAAATACAAAGTACTTGATTGGCCCTGATCCGCAAACAAATCAACCAGTAGCCCAACTTAATGCAAATGCTTTAGGTGCAGCATGGTTTGTAAAGGGTGTGCGTTTTGAAAAAGGACCAGCAGCAGTGATGAACGCACTCACTTATTTCAATCCGAAAGATACAGCCATTGCCGATGAGTCGATAAAAGCACAAATCTCACAACCTGGAGGTTTTGATAGCACTGCGTTTATTCACCTTGTAAGTAATAATAACGATGTAGTAACTTATGCAAGCAATAGTAGTAATGCAGAATTTGCTGTATTTAGTGAAGTATATTATGATGCTGGGTGGAAAGCTACAATAGATGGGAAAGAAGCTACTATCATACCTGTAAACTATGTATTAAGAGGTTTGCAAATACCGGCAGGTAAACATGATATTGTATTTAGTTTTGAACCAAGATCTTACACACTTGGAACAAAAGCAGCAATTGGCTCATCAATTATTATCTGGTTACTATTGATAGGTGCCGCAGTTGGTAGTTACAGAAAATCAAAAGTTGCTTAAAGTGCAACCGCCCAAAGTATTGGGGATCGTGGGTTTCCGCGTGTTTCCTGATTTAATGGGTGGACAAAAACATGTTGCCAATTATTATCGTTTATTAAGTAAGCATACCCAACTTGTATTATGTGTATCGGGTGATAATGAAGAACCGGCCATTGCAAGTATTACTACTTATCGATTTTTATTTAATCATTGGAAAAGCTTATTCAATATCATTTATATATTTCGTTTAGCTAGACTAATTCGAAAACATGCAATAGATATTGTTTTAATAGATCATTCCTATTTTGGCTGGCTTGGCATTTGTTTACAAAAACTAACCAATAAGCCTTTTGTAATTAAATCTGCGAATCTTGAATTTCAACGATTCAAAGAAACAAATAGGCCATTCTGGTTTGTTTATAAAAGCTATGAAAAATGGGTGCATCAACAAGCAGCCCATAGTTTTTTTATTACGACCGAAGATAAAGATTGGGCATTAAAAGAGTTTGGATTACAAGAAAAAAAAACTTCGATACTACCCTATTTTTTGTCTACCCCAAATACGGTGTTAACTAAAGAAGAAGCAAGAAATACATTAATACATGGCTTTAAGCTTACACCTTCTACCCTACTTTTCTATTTTAATGGCACACTCGATTATGCACCTAATGTAGAAGCCCTTAATACACTCGTGAACACTATCATTCCTTTATTATACGAAAAGAAATTATTGTTCAAGATTTTTATCACGGGTAATAGAATTAGTAACCAACTAAAATCTACACTTCAACAACAGCCCGATATTATTTACGAAGGATATGTAACAGATACCGCATTATACCATCTTGGTACTGATTGCTTTATTTGTATGCTAACCAGTAGTACGGGTGTAAAAACAAAAATTGTTGAGGCATTAGGTTATGGACAAAAAGTTATAAGTACAAAAATAGCCGCAAATGGTTTTTCTGATATTAACTGGGGTCATCAATTTCAACTTGTAGATCATACGAATATGGCTTTATTTGCAGAGAAAATGGCTTCCATTGAAATTAATAATGATTCTTCTACCCCAACTGCTTTTTATGAAAAACACGATCCCAGCCGCATAATCAAGGATTCCCTTTTATCTTTACAGCATGCCGTTCAGCAACATTAAAATATCTGTAGTTATTTGCACGTATAATCGTGCACAATACTTGCCAGAAGCTTTTGATAGCTTGTTGCACCAATCATTAGTCACTACCAATTTTGAGGTAATTATAGTGAACAACAATTCAACAGATAATACAGAAACTATTTGTTTGAATTATATTGATACACACCCTAGTTTACAAATCACTTATTTAAACGAACCTGAACAAGGTGCTTCATTTGCGCGTAATACAGGAGCTGCCATTGCTAAAGGAGCCTTACTCTGCTTCATGGATGATGATGCCATTGCGTATCCCAACTATTTAGAAACTATTATTCATTTTTTTGAATCAACACCAACGGCAGGGGGTTTGGGCGGACGAATAATACCACGTTATATTCCTGCCGAACCCAATTGGATGAGCCATTTTGTTTCTTCTTTAGTTGGAAATTTTGATTATAATAAAACTATAATTGTATTTAGTGAAAACAAGTACCCGCTTGAATCGAATATGATAATAAGAAAACAGGATTTTGAGCTGGTAAATGGTTTTAATACAGATTTACCAGGGGTTAAAGGAACACTTCGGATTGGGGGTGAGGGGAAAGAATTTTTCTTTAAACTAAAAGCATTGGGAAGAATCATTTATTATCACCCCAACGTAATTGTTGAACATGTAGTTGAAACGGCTAAGCTTACACCAGAGTACATGTATAGAGTAGCGAGTGGTATTGGCAGAGGAGAAAGAGTTAGAACGAAGTCTATTTCTGGCTTTGCATTCTATCAAAAAATTATAGAATATATCTATAAATTAGGCGGTTCTTTTATTTTAGGAATTGGTTACTTATTGCAGGGCAAACCCGCAAAAACGAAACCTGTTATACAATTCAGGATTGATGCCTTAAAGGGGTTATTGGGTTATTAGGTTATCGCCCTTCGACAAGCTCAGGGTGACGGGTAACTTGTGAAATGTTTTCTAAAGTATAGCAAATGATAGTCGATGCTATTTCGCCAATAAGCGCCATTGTGTGTACCCGGGCGTTCAATATAATCGTGTTTTATTTTCTTAGCGAGTAATTTTTGGTGTACCTGCTGATTAACCGAAAAGAAAAAATCATCAACACCACAATCAAAAATCAGTTGTAATTCTCCATCCTTCAATGAATCAATTACATTAATAACGGTATACTTTTCCCAATTTTCTTTATGGGTATTAATGGATCCGAGTACTTTATTAATCTGCCAATTATTAAGGAAGGGACGAATATCGAGCCCACCACAAATACTTCCCGCCGCAGAAAAAATATCTTTATGTTTTATAGCTAGGTAAAAAGCGCCATGTCCGCCCATACTCAACCCAGTAATAGCTCTGTTATTTTTGTTGGCTATAGTTGGGTATGCAGAATCAATATAAGTAACTAATTCTTGCGTAATAAAGCTTTCATATCTTACCGTTGAATCAACCGGACTATCAAAATACCAACTATTATATCCGCCATCCGGCATTACCAATATGGCTCCTGTTTCTGCCGCTTTTTGAGCGAGTTGTGGTGCATCTTTTAACCAGGCTGCATAATTTCCACCATGTCCGTGTAGCAAATAAATAACAGGTAATTTTCTATTCAGATTGGGTTTAACAACTACCACTTTAATGGGCTTATTCATTTTCTTACTGAATACTACAACCGTATCTACAGCTGCTGTTGCATTACAAATAAATGTAAGAGAAACAAAAAGAGTAATAAATAAACGTGGGATCATGGTATAAAAATAATGATGCCGCCCGAATGGGCGGCATCATTTAACAAAAATTAAAGCACATGACTAATTCGTTTTTTTCATACTGTTTTGCATAGGATTCACGCCAGTAGATTGACCTCTACCTGCTCCTGCCCTAGCTTTGAACAATTGAAACTTACTAGGCTCAACAACCCCTGAAGGCCAGCTATTATTGCCCTCATTAATATCGGCTGTTTCACGCATTGGATCTAACTTAATTGTTTTCACCTTCTTGGTTGTAGCAAATAATTTAGACACTTTATTTTCGTTTTTGCGCCAAATTTGTGCGGGGATTTTTTCTACTTCTTTGGTTCCATCTTCATATGTAAACTCAACAATAATAGGCATTACCAATCCGCCTTTATTAGCGAAAGTAACTTCGTATAAGTTAACATCTTTATACTTTGCTTTTTCTGCATCTGTTAAAGCCTCCGGTGAAGGAAAAGAAGCAGCTGGATACTTTACTGTAGTATCATATGGTTCTAGCCCACGTGTATATCTCCAATAAAAATCACGTAAGGAAGTATCAACATCTGTGTAAAACAAAATACTCTTATCAGCTCTATTTCTAATTTTAGAGATATCATCAAAAGCGTTGTTACCACTGAATAATGGTTTATCTAATCCGCGCATTACTGGTGTACGCTCTGGAGGAGGTACAGCGTTTACATCCATTACCGCATAACGTACAGTATCAATAGCAATATCACAGGCATCTATACCATAAAACCATCCTCTCCAAAACCAATCTAAATCTTCACCACTAGCGTCTTCCATCGTACGAAATAAATCGGCTGGTGTTGGGTGTTTAAATGCCCATCTACGTGCGTACTCTCTGAAAGAAAAATCAAATAATTCCCTACCCATAATGGTTTCTCGCAAAATATTTAACCCGGTTGCAGGCTTTGTATAAGCATTCGGACCAAAGCGAATAATATTTTCACTATTCGTCATGATTGGCTCTAATTGATCTTTGGGCAAACGCATATAATCAGCGATGGTCCAAGCTGGCCCACCACGAGAAGGGTATTTATTATCAAATAATTCTTCGCTCAAATATTGCACAAATGAATTCAACCCCTCATCCATCCAACTCCATTGGCGTTCATCACTATTTATAATCATAGGGAAAAAATTATGCCCTACTTCATGAATAATCACACCCAACATACCCACCTTAGTGGCTTCACTATAAGAACCATCCTTATCTGTTCTTCCATAATTAAAACAAATCATTGGATACTCCATACCGTTTGAGGCTTCAATACTTTGTGCTACTGGATAAGGATAGGGTATAGAAAACTTAGAATACGATTTAATGGTATGTGCTACTGCTTTAGTTGAATACTTTCTGTATAAGCCATACGCTTCCTTTGGATAGCCACTCATACACATTACCTTCTTGCCATCAATATAAATAGGCATCGCATCCCAAATATATCTCCGGCTGGATGTCCATGCAAAATCACGCACATTCTCAGCTTTGAAACTCCATGTTTTCTTAGCGGTGCTTTTTCCCTTTTCAGCTGCTAAGGCTTCTTGTAAGGTAGCAATCTCCACGGGTTCTTTAGCTGTTTGTGCTTGATTCCATCTGGCTAGTTGTGTAGCTGATAAAACTTGTGGATAATTTTGGCACTGACCAGTTCCTAAGACTACATGATCTGCAGGTAAAGTAATTTGAACATTATAATTGCCGAATACCAAAGCGAATTCTCCCCTACCAGTGAACTGATGGTTTTGCCATCCTTGGAAATCGCTGTACACACACAAACGAGGAAACCATTGCGCCATGGTGAAGAGGTTATTTCCATCTTCCAATGTTTCATAACCACCTCTTCCGCCCTCAACCATTCTATTGGTAATTTTATAACTCCAATCAACATTGAAAATAAATTTTTGCCCGGGTTTTAATGGCGATGGCAAATCAATACGCATCATTGTTTTATTGATGGTGTATTTCAAAGACTTTCCAGTTGCATCTGTAAGCTTAGAAATAATATGTCCATTCCCATTATCTTTCTTCCCTTCAAGTAATCCATCAAGTGTGCGGGTTGTAAGAACACCTCTGCCCATACCCGATGCATCTTGATAGTTCGCATTATTAATGGAACTATGCTCATTCTCATCTAGCTGTAACCAGATATAAGTTAGCACATCTGGGGAGTTATTGTAATAAGTAACTGTTTCAACACCTTTTAGTTTTAAACCAGCTTCATCTAGTTCACACTTAATATCATAATCGGCTCTTTGTTGCCAATACTTTGGGCCAGGGGCACCACTTGCAGTACGATACTCGTTAGCTGTAGGTAAAATAGTACCTAGCTGCTCAAACTTATTCCCGTGATTTGAGTTGGGATTATTCATGATATTTTGGGCAGATGCACCTGCAACCAACAATACCGAAGAAATCATCAAAGCAATTTTTCTCATCGTGTTTAATTTATAAAGCATGAAAACGATCTATTGCCATTTGAAGGGCAAGTGCAAAAATACCACCTGATACAAATAACAAGTACGCTTTTCTATTAATTTGCAACAATGTTACGAAAATTATTCCAATACCTAAAATACCGCCAACTATCAACAACTGACCAAATTCGAGCCCCATATTAAAGGCAAATAACCGCGGTATAATTGACTCCTCTCTACCAATTATGCTTTTTAAATAATTACTAAACCCTAGTCCATGAATAAGGCCAAAAAATAATGCTAAAAAATAAATGGCAGGGAATTTAGTACTTGTGCTATACGACTTTACAAATGCATTATTGATAGCTGCAATGCAAATGGTAATCGGAATTAAAAACTCGATCCAATTAACAGAAAAAGAAAGCACATCAAAAACACTTAATGCCAAAGTAATAGAATGACCAACGGTAAAGGCAGTAACCAATATCAAAAGCCTGCGCCAATCTGAAAGCGCATATCGTAAGCAAAGGGCAGCAATAAATAAAATATGGTCGATTCCTCTTAAATCGGCAATATGTTGCCAACCAATCTCAAAATAAAGTCCAAAATCGTTCATAGCTGGACATCAAATTAATTCCGACCTTTGGGGTCACAAAAAAACTCTAGTTGAATGGTAAATAGTTGGGTTCAATGGTTGGCTACGACTACGGTTGCTTTGCTACACCCTTTTTTTGTTTCTGTTATAGATATTCAGCATAATGCTAAAGAAGCTAGTGCTGAAATAAGTGTACGTGTTTTCACAGACGACCTTGAAAAAACTATCCAAGCGTATACTAAAGAAAAAATTGATCTCCTCAACCCCACTCATAAAGGAAATACCGATCAAGTACTATCCACCTATCTCCTACAACGGATTCGTATTAAAATAAATGGACAGCCCATTAAACCTAACTATATTGGTTTTGAAATCATCAAAGAAAGTACTTGGAGTTATTTTGAAGCAACTGGTATAAAAGAAATCAAGAAAGTAGAAATTGATTGCAGTTTATTACATGATTTTGAAAAAAATCAGATCAATATTTTTCATGTAAAAGCAAAGGGGCAAGAGAAGAGCTATAAGCTAGATTATCCGCAACGCCTGGTAAGTTTTGAATTCTAGCCTGTTAGTTCATCCGAAAAATTTTCATCGATTACCACCAATATCTTATCAATTCGATTATTATCCATATCAATTATCTCGAACTTGAAATTCCCCCAAGAAAGTGTATCTCCTGTTTTCGGAATCCGCTCTAACTCTTGTATGATAAAACCAGCCAAGGTATTAAAATCAGCATCCATCTTCTCCATCCATTCTGTTTTATCAAAATAGCTGAGAAAATCATAAAATGTTATTTGCGCATCTACCAAAAAACTACCATCATCTCTACGAATGATCTCATAATCCTCATCTTCCTCCTGTGGTAAATCACCTACGATTGCTTCCAAAATATCATTCAATGTAATAAGTCCTTGCACTGTGCCGTATTCATCCACAATAAAGCATTGATGAATTTTTGTTTGCTTAAACTTTTCTAGTAATTGATAGGCTGTATTCCCTTCGGGAATATACATAGCTTCCCGCATAATAGACGCCACAGTAGCATTTGCATCGGCGGCAAAAATATCCTTGATAGATACAACACCTTTAATATGATCAATATTTTCTTCACATACCGGATATACTGAATGAATGGTATCTTTCAATTCAACCCGAATTGATTCTACCGTTTTACTTCCATCAATCCATTCAATATCACTTCTATGGGTCATTAAGGAACTGATACTTCTATCACTTAAATGAAATACACGCTCAATAATTTCTTGTTCAGCCTCTTCAATGGTTCCTTGCTCTGTTCCTTCACTAATGATCGCTTTTATTTCCTCTTCTGTAACTTGATTCTCGTTAGCTTTTATATTTAAAGCTTTTACAATTAGGTGTGAAGATTTACTCAATAACCAAATGAAAGGAAATGTGATTGTACTTAAGATACGCATGGGTGCAGCAACCGACTTTGCAATGC
>JBDKJW010000041.1:0-13856 GCA_039796395.1 Bacteroidota bacterium | reverse complement strand
AAACTTCAGATTCTCTGTATTTAACAACTGACCAATAAAACGATTTACTGCTAACTGGTTTACTTTGGCAGCATCTTTTTGTTGTTTTACCATCTCTAAAGCATCTTTTTGTATGGTAATATTCTGCTGAACAATTTGTAACTCATTATCTAGTACAACTAACTCATAGTAAGCATTAGCAATTTCTGCTACCAGGTTCGTTACTAAAAAATTCTTTCCATCCACACTTGCTAGATATCGTTTTACTGCTGCATCTTTAGCGTTATGCAATCTATTCCAAATATCTATTTCCCAAGAGAACCTGGCCATGGCTGTTTGATTACCAATATATTTAGGTAATGGATCTGGCCTAGTTTTAGCATCTTCTTCTGAAATGCCATCCCAAGTATATTTTCCAGATTTTTCTACGCCTAAGCCAGCTCCCAAAAAGCCAAATGGTAAGTACTCCCCTTTTCTAGACAGTATCTCATTTTTGCTGATTTGAATTTCGCGAAGCATTATATTCAACTCCTGGTTATTTTTTAATGCTTCATCTATAAGTACTACCAAATTACTATCTGTAAAATAGTTTCTCCAATTTAAAGACACATCATTTAATGAATCCGCATTTAATCCGTACTTATTAGGTATTGTATTACTTACTTCCTTTGTATTTAGTTGTTCTATCTTACAACTGGCTAAGCTTATGACCAGGATTAAAAAAAGCAGTTTTATATATTTACTATTTTTCATTTTTGAATATTTTTAAAATCAAATTCTTTAGTTTATTTTCTTTAGCAATTTCTGAGTGTTCTTGTACTAATTCATGGCTGAACGAAACAGTTGGCTCATCTTTAATTAAATTTTTTCCTTCGATTAGCTTACCAAATATGTAATACAAGCCTGGTACAATTAAAACGCCAAAGATGGTTCCAAACAACATCCCTCCCATGGCAGATGAACCAATAGTTTTATTACCAACAGCACCTGCCCCATGCGCCCTTACTAACGGAATTAAACCAGCAATAAATGCGAAAGAAGTCATTAAAATGGGGCGGAATCGCTCTTTAGCTCCAGCAATAGCAGCTTGTAAAACGGTTAACCCTTCACTGTGTTTTTGAACAGCGAATTCTACAATCAATACGGCATTTTTACCTAACAATCCAGTAAGCATAATTAATCCTATTTGGGCAAAAACATCATTGCTTAACCCCATGGCTTTTATAAGAAGGAAAGAACCAAAAATTCCTGGTGGTAGAGAAAGAATTACAGCAAGCGGCAATAAGAAGCTTTCGTATTGTGCCGCTAACACTAGGTACACAAAAAATACGACCACTAAGAAAATGATAATGGCTTCATTACCTCTTTTGGCTTCATCATAAGATAATCCTTCCCATGCAAGATCGTAACCCTTTGGCAGGGTTTCATTAGCCACTTCTCTAATAGCATCAATAGCTTGAGCTGATGTATAGCCTGTTGCCGGCATACCATTAATTAATGCAGAAGTGTATAAATTATAACGTGCAATTTCATTTGGGCCTTGTGCTTTTTTAATCGTCATGAAAGAAGAGTATGGCACCATTTCACCTTGGTCGTTTTTTATAAATAGCTTCAATACATCACTTGGATCTTTTCTAAAATCTGGGTCGGCTTGTGTATATACTTTGTAATAATTATTAAATCGGATAAACCCTTGCTCATACGTACTACCAAGCATAACATTTAGATTTTCCATGGCATCACCCACAGAAACTCCTTTTTGCATAGCCAACAAATTATCAACTTTCAATTCATATTGTGGGTATTTAGCAGAATAAAAACTAAACAATCCTGATAACTCTTTTCTCTTCTTTAGCGCAGCTAAAAAGTCTTGATTAACTTGATCAAATTTTTGGTAATCAACATCAATACTTTTATCTAATAACCTAACCGCAAATCCCGATGAGGCACCATAGCCTGGCACCGCTGGTGGTTCAAAAAACTCGATTGTTGCGCCTATATCATGCGTTTTTTCTTCCAATTCCTCCATGATCTCTTTCACTGATTCTTTTCGATCCGACCAATCTTTTAAATTAATCAAACAGGTACCAGCATTAGAACCACGCCCTTCCGTAAGGATTTCATAACCGGCCATGGCCGTTACAGATTTCACACCTTTTACCGACTTGGCTATTTTTTGTAATTCTAATGAAACAGCATTGGTGCGCTCTAGCGTTGTGCCTGGTGGTGTTTGAATGATGGCATAAATTTGCCCTTGATCTTCACCCGGAATAAAGCCAGCAGGCAATATTTTATTTACGCCAAAAATGCCAAACCCAAATGCAATTAATATTGCAAAGGTTAATACACGTCGATGAACAATATAACCCAACAACTTAGTGTACTTACCCAAAAGCTTTTCAAAAATGCGATTAAACCAATCTATGAATAAGTTGATGGGTGTTTTCTTACGTGTTTGCCCATGTGTATTCTTCAAAATCATGGCACATAGAACGGGGGTAAGTGTAAGTGCAACTACACCAGAAAGAATGATTGCCGAAGCCATAGTTATAGCAAATTGTCTATAAAGAACACCAACGGGTCCGCTCATAAACGCTACGGGTACAAATACGGCTGTCATGATAAGGGTAATAGCTATAATGGCTCCACTTATTTCATGCATCACTTTTTTAACGGCTTGATAAGGAGATAGATTTTCTTCTGCCATCTTAACGTGTACAGCTTCTACAACTACAATGGCATCATCTACCACTACACCAATTGCTAATACCAAAGCAAATAGTGTTACGAGATTAATACTGATGCCAAAAAATTGCATGAAAAGAAAAGCACCAATAAGTGAAACGGGCACAGCCAATGTAGGGATGAGCGTTGAACGCCAATCGCCTAAGAACAAAAATACAACTAACGAAACCAATATGAATGCTTCTAGAAGAGTATGCAAAACCTGATCAATAGAAGCGTTTACAAAATTGGATACGTCGTAGTTTATTTCATAATCCATACCCGGAGGAAAGTCTTTTTTCATCTCCTCCAATTTTGCTTTTACATCTGCAATAATTTTATTGGAATTGGTTCCTGGGTTTTGCTTTACTACCAATGCCGCAGCAGGGTAACCATCTTTATTAGTATAGATATCAACAAACTCACTACCAATATCTACTTTAGCAATATCTTTCAATTTCAAAATTTCACCATTAGCATTTGCCTTGATGATTATTTCTCTGTATTGTTCAGGTTTATTATACCAGCCTTCATAGGTAAAAACATATTCTAGTGATTGGGCTGTTTTACCAGAACTCAATCCTACTCTACCCGGGCGACCTAACACACTTTGTTCTTCAATGGCTTTTAATACATCATCCGAAGAAATATTATACGCTCGCATTCGGTCTGGATTTAACCAAACACGCATAGCAAACGCTCTGTTGCCAATTATTTCTGAGCGACCAACACCTGGAATACGATATAATTCAGGAACAATCTTATTATCGGCATAGGTAAATAAAAACTTTTGATCGAAGTCTTTAACTGTACTAAAAAAGTTAACATACATCAACATACTCGGTTGAACTGGCGTTACAATTACCCCCTCACGTTGAACTAAGATGGGTAGGTTAGCCCAAATTTGATCTACCCTCGACTTAACGCGTGTAGAGGCTACAAAAGGATCGATTCCGGGTTCAAAAACAATTTGTATAGTAGCTTCACCAGCGCTAGTAGCATCACTCATCATATACTGCATACCAGGCACGCCATTAATAGCGCGTTCCATGATAACAAGTGTAGATTTTACCAATGCATCTGCATTCGCCCCAGGAAACGAAATAAATATATTTACCCTTGGCGGAGCTATTTCAGGAAACTGAGAAATGGGTCTTGTAAAAATAGCCAGCACACCTAAAAAAACGATTGCCAATGATAAAGCAATTGCAAGTACCGGCCTTTGAATAAATTTACTAAACATATTATTATAGTTTAAAGAATTGAATAATGGTGCTTACATACTATTCAGCATGAAGATTTTTCAATTCTTCGATCACTTCATTATAAGGTTTAACTTTAATTTTTATATGGTCGCCATTTTTTACTTTGCGTAACCCTTCAATTAGGATTTGATCTTTTATGGATAAACCACTTGTAATGGCATATACATGTGGCAATTCAACACCAACTGTTATTTGTCTGGTACGAACTATACCTTTATCATCTACTACAAAAACAAATTTTTTATCCAGCACATCAAAAGTGGCTTCTTGGGGTATAAGAATTGCATTTTTTATAGTAGTAGGAACTAGAATGATTCCCGTTTCACCATGACGAAGCAGTTTATCGGGATTGGGGAAAGAAGCACGGAAAGCGATATTCCCAGTTTCATTGTTAAAATCTGCTTCAATGGTTTCGAATCGGCCCTCTTGATTAAAAAGTTCATTATTGGCCATTCGTAATTTTACTTTCAAAGCCCCCTCTTTTTTAAGCTTCGAAGCATAATCTAAATACTTGGCTTCAGGTACATTAAAATAAACCCATAGCCTACTTACATCAGAAAGTGTTGTAAGCAAATCGCCTTCACCCAATAAACTACCTAAACGTACTTGAAACTTATCCATGATACCACTAAATGGTGCATTTACAGTCGTAAGCTTTAGATGGGTGTTTGATAATTTCAGGTCGGCAATTTCACGATCGAGTTTGGCTTTAGAGAGCGCTAGTTCTTGTTGTGAAACAATATTTTTATCGGCCAGGGCTTTGGTATTTTGGTATTCTATTTCAGCATATTTCACATCTGCTTTAGATTTTTCCATTTCAGCTTGGTACACCAAGGGCATGATTTGAAACATCGCTTGCCCTTCTTTTATTTGTTGCCCTTCATCTACATATATTTTTTGCAGGTAACCTTTTTCTAAAGCGCGCAGTTCTATATGTTGTATGGCTTTAATCTGACAAACATATTCTTCATTTAGAACGGTATCTTTCACAACTGGGTTAGTTACGATCAGTGTAGTTTCTTCTTCTTTTTTATTTTCTTTGTGTGAGCATGCACTAATCATAGAACTGATTGTAATTAGTACAATAATTAAATTTTTCATTTAGTATATGTTATGTTATTTGAAATCAAAAGGGAGAGATAGCCCACGCTATTTGTGCAGGTAGTAATTACCTGTACAAAAATCTCTTAGCACTTTGTAGGAATAAGTAGGCTAATAAAATACTAGCAATCGAAACCTCTCCAAGCATGGAAGAGAATGTAAAGCGGTAATCTATTATCGGGGGTAAAGCCAATGGGCTTGTAATTACTGAATCGAACAGCAGCTGCTGATCTTATATTTGAAGCCTTGGTTTTTGTGTAGAAACGAAGCTCTACGCTATCATCATCATCGTCATCTTCGCGTGTTTCTAAACAAAGTGGGGCTGAAGTTTTATCGTTACCACTACCAAAAGGATCTTTTTGATTGTAAGCATGTAAATTATAAGCACTTGTAGTATCAAGCTGCTTTGGAACGCTTGCATTACTAAAAAATATGGCGCCGATGATTACTATACATTTTATCAATGTGATAATAGGTAATCGGCTAAATTTTTTTTTCATCAAATAAACTATGTTCAAAAATAGTGCTAGTTAACGGTCAGGAAGAACCAATCAACTAGTTTTAAGGAATTTATAAGGAAAGTATATACTACCCTTTGTTAGTCTCCTTGGTATTTACTTGTTAAAACGGCGGAATTCTTTAATTTACAGAAGATCATTTAAAAATAACTTAATTATGAAGAAGGCAATACTCCCTCCTACTAGCGTTAAAGCGATAGCCTTCTTAGCAGACATGGCTACGAACTAAGACGAGTTACGTAAAAAAGCGGAAGCGAAGATGGAAAAAACCAAGGCTGCCTTAAAGAAAAGTATTTTGAACCAAGCCATGCAAATCTGATGGCTAAAATAATTGCTGTTAACACAATTCCGTAAAAAAGTAAAAGGATAATACTAACTAATGTTAAGCTAGTTGATGAATCAAAAAAAAATATCTTCCTTACAACCTCCTACTCTTTTCTCCATAAAAAAAGCCTTCCCGCCAAGGCGGGAAGGCTTTTATATCGTCGGGACGGCAGGATTCGAACCTGCGACCTCCTGGTCCCAAACCAGGCGCGATACCGGGCTACGCTACGTCCCGTAGAAAACAAACTATTGAGCGGTGAGGGCGGGATTCGAACCCGCGGTACAGTTTAACCCGTACGGCAGTTTAGCAAACTACTGATTTCAGCCACTCATCCACCTCACCGTCCTTACCCCTTTCGGGAAGGGCTGCAAAAATAGGGTTCGCCAGCCTTTATTCCAAAAAAAATCCCAGTTCTTTCGAACCAGGAGTATATTTTATTTGGCTTAATCCTTATACCTTTTCCCTTTAACCTATTGCCTTCCTCCTACATCGCCGCCAATTGCACTTTCTGTGTGAGCTCCATCACATTCTCTCTGAAGATAGAATCTGTATCCATTAAATCTTTTACCGTTTGGCAAGAATGAATAACAGTAGTATGATCTCTTCCACCGAAATGCTCTCCGATTGTTTTCAAAGAATTCTTTGTAAACGCCTTGGCTAAATACATAGTGATTTGCCTTGCTTGAACAATTTCTCTTTTTCTAGTTTTGTGCAAGAGCCTATCGTATGGCACATCAAAATATTCACATACCATTTTTTGGATGGCATCAATCGTAATTTCTTTACTACTTGTTTTCACAAAATTGCGCAGTACCTTCTTTGCTAATTCAACATCAATATCTTTTTTATTCAAAGAAGACTGGGCCAACAACGAAATAAGGGCACCTTCTAATTCACGCACATTGGTATTAATATTATAGGCCACATATTTCACTACCTCCTTCGGCATATCTAACCCATCGTTCTTCATTTTCTTCTCTAATATCTCGATACGGGTTTCATAATCGGGCACCTGAATATCGGCACTCAAGCCCCAACGAAATCTGCTTAATAAACGCTCTTGCATACCATCCAAATCTTTGGGTGGTTTATCAGAAGTTAATACCAATTGTTTACCACTTTGGTGTAAGTGATTAAAGATGGCGAAAAAGGCATCCTGACTTTTCTCAGCTCTAGCAAAAAACTGAACATCATCAATGATCAATACATCAATCATCTGGTAGAAATGAATAAAATCATTGATGGCATTATTTCTACTATGATCTTGAAATTGATTGATGAATTTTTCACTACTTACGTATAAAACAACCTTCGACGGGTGTAAACGTTTAACATCATTCCCAATAGCTTGCGCCAAGTGAGTTTTACCAAGCCCAACACCACCATATATTACCAATGGGTTGAAGGAGTTCGCCCCTGGTTTTTCTGCTACGGTTTTTCCGGCGCGGCGTGCCACTCGATTGCAATCACCTTCAATAAAAGAATCGAAAGTGTACATATGGTTGAGTTGCGGATCGATCTGCATCTTCTTTAACCCTGGAATAACAAAGGGGTTCTTCACGGGGTTATCAATCACCAGCGGGAAATTCATTTCATTATTGTTCACCGATTTCGGTCCGCGGGCAGGAATATCCATCGAGCCATTACGGTTATTATTTCCACTATCAACCATAATGCGGTACTCTAAACGCGCATCTTTACCCAATTCTCTTTTCAGTGTTTTGGCTAATAAGGTTACATAGTGTTCTTCTAAGTATTCGTAGAAGAACTGGCTAGGCACTTGTATCATAAGTACAGAACCTTTTAACTCCACCGGAGTAATGGGTTCAAACCATGTTTTAAAATGTTGCCATTCTACAATGTCTTTGATAATCTTTAAACAATTTACCCAAACAGTTTCCGCAGTTTTAGCCATACAAAAAAGTGAACAATTTTATAAATCAGTTATTTCTTTTCTCGTCTGTCAAGATATCCCATTTTATCCACATGTTGAAATCTTTTCAAAAAATAAAATAGGGGTGCGAATATGTAGGTTTTATGTTGAAAAAAAAATTTTTTTATTCGCTTGTTTTTTTACTAATAACCACAGTATGGGCTTCCATCGATTTTTTGCGGTTATTAGCGGTAAAAATATAATCCAATCTACCCAATTGGATGCCCCCCCAGCCTACCTGGTTCACCATAACATCTCCCCCCAACTTATTTTTGTACTTCCGGGGTTGTTCAAAAAAGCGGTGTGTATGTCCACCAATAATCAGATCAACATACTCCGTTTCCTTAGCAAGTACTTCATCACTTACTTTATTATCATCATATTTATCACCTAAATGAGATAAGCAAATGATCAAATCACATTTGTTTTTTTTCAATATGGCTGCTGTTTCATTAGCCGCACGAATAGGATCTCTGTATACCGTTTTACCATATAAGTTTTCGGGCACTAATCCTTCTAACTCAATACCAACACCTAATAGGCCTATTCTTTGTTTACCTTTTTGAATAATGGTATATGGTTGGTATTTGCCCTCCATAGCTGTTCCTGCAAAATCATAGTTCGATACAATTACCGGAAAGCGCGCATGTGTTAACTGATTCGCAAAATTTTCAATCCCAGCATCAAAATCATGATTACCCATGGTAACGGCATCATATCCCATTCTACTCATCGCTTTTATTTCGGGCTCACCCTTGTACACATTAAAATAAGGCGTGCCCTGAAAAATATCTCCGGCATCGAGTAATAAAACCTGCTCCGCCTGTGCCCGAATACTTTGAATAATTGAGGCACGAGCTGCAACCCCGCCCAAACCCTGGTTTCTGCTTCCATCCATCGGGAAGGGTTCTAACCTACTATGCACATCATTTGTATGTAATATTGTAAGTGGGTATTGTTCGGGGATAGCCGCATGGGCAATAGAGGCTGTTAGCACTCCGCCCGTAGCTAATGCAGTTTGTTGTATAAAATTTCTTCTATTCATTGGCCTTGGTTATTCTTTTTTCTTGAATAGCCATTAACGGCTTTCCTGTTTTGGTTATTTGCTCCACATATGCTATCAAAGCATCTCTTAATAAGTAGCCCTTATTCTGCTGTGGAATAGCTTTAAGCATAATGGCATTACTGCCTCCATTGGCAATATAATCGCTACTGGCTACAGTATAGGTGGCGCTTTTATCCAATGGCTTTCCATCTACCACAATATGAATAGCTTTCTTATCCTTTATTATATAGGAAGAGCCAGCAGATATAGGCCAGCCACCATCTGTTGCATTATGCTGGATTAATTGCTCCAACACATCTCCCTTTACATCTTGTAACACCAATAAATTATCAAAAGGCATCAGTTCATAAATATGACCAATCGTTATATTGCCCTTATTGATATCTGCTCTTATACCACCTTGGTTCATGAATGCGATATGCACTTTTTTACCAAATTTTTCGGCCCCCATTTTTTGAAAACAATCCGTCATGAAGTTGCCTAATTCATTATCAGGCATTCTTTTCGTGAGTGTAGTATTGGCAAAACCAATTACTTTATTCATCGTACTATTTACGGTTGCCGCATAAGGAGCTAACATGTTTTGCAAACTGGTATCAGCAGCTACTTGTGGATTAACCCTATATCCTTGATAAGAAACCGTAAGCGGAACTTTTGCTGGGACACAGGCAAAGAAAAGAACAGCAGCAAAACCAAAAATCGAAAGTTTGTACATAGCTAATTTCAAAAAGGTAAGGTACGGGTTTTTACCCCTATTTTTGTTGCTTAATTACTATTTATTATGAGCTACGAAATTGTTGGGAAACTAGTTGCCCGTTTTGATATTGTTCAACGCACTGAGTCGTTTAAAACCCGGGAATTTGTTATTGAAAAAACAGAAGATATCAATGGTAGATTGATCACCAATTATGTAAAATTTCAATGTGTACAAGATAAAACAGCTTTGCCCGATCGCTTCTCTTTGGGAGAGGAAGTGAAAGTACTCTTCAACATTAAAGGAACGAAATGGGTGAAAGATGGCAGAGAAAATTATATTACTAATTTAGATGCTTGGCGTATGGAAACAGTGAAGCTAGGTAATGATGGAGATATGCCGCCCGCTGCTTCTTTTACGGATGCTCCACCGGCAGATAATGTGGTAGATGATTTACCGTTCTAGACGATAGACCATTGACGATGGACGATAATAGACGGGAGACCGCCCTTCGACAAGCTCAGGGTGACAGAAACTTTTTAGGATAAAAACCTAACAGTACAATGCAAAAAGAATTTACGTTAAAGTTAAAGCCGCAGGAAGCAGCTTCTACAGATAGTATTAACAACTATATACAGCAAGCGGCTGGTATAACTGCTGGGCTAAATGGTTTTACCATTCGAAAAAAATCGATCGACGCTAGAAGCAAACAAGTATGGATTAACCTTACTATTCATGCTTTTATTAATGAGCCATTTATTGCAAGATCAAATCAACACTATCCATTTCCTTCACTTAAGGCTACAGCTAAAAAAGTAATTATTATAGGTGCTGGGCCGGCAGGACTTTTTGCAGCACTAGAACTCATTACATTAGGTATCAAACCAATTATTATAGAGCGAGGTAAAGATGTAAAAGCGCGGCGGCGCGATTTAGCAGTATTGAATAAGGAAGGTATCGTTAACCCCGATAGTAATTACTGTTTTGGTGAGGGCGGTGCAGGTACTTATAGTGATGGTAAACTATACACCCGTAGTAGTAAGCGCGGTAATATTGATAAAGTATTACAATTATTCCATCAATTTGGTGCCGAAGAAACAGTACTCTATCAATCGCACCCGCATATTGGTACCAATAAATTACCGCAGATCATCACGGCTATGCGTCAACAAATTATAGATGCCGGTGGTGAATTTCACTTCGAGAAAAAATTAGTAGGTTTTATACATGAAAATAATGCTATCAAAGCTATTGAAACAGCCGATGGAGATAGATTACAAGCAGATGCATATATTTTAGCAACCGGACATTCAGCCCGAGATATTTTTCAATTATTAGCCGCCCAAAAAATATTAATTGAAGCCAAGCCTTTTGCATTGGGGGTTCGAATTGAACACCCACAATACATCATCGATCAATCGCAGTACCATTGTGCTGTTCGCGATCCTTTATTACCGCCTGCAGCCTATAGTTTAGTAGAACAGGTAGATGGCAGAGGCGTTTTTAGTTTCTGTATGTGCCCAGGTGGTATTATTGCCCCTGCAGCAACCGACCCCGGTGAATTAGTGGTGAACGGATGGAGCCCGAGTAAGCGAAACAATCCTTATGCGAACAGTGGCATGGTAGTACAGGTTACTGAACAAGATGCTATGCATTATTTCAAAAAAAATCCCTTGCTAGCAAATACACAAAAACATCCTGCCCTTTTATTAATGCATTTTCAACAAGCCATCGAGCAAAAAGCATTTATGGCTGGTGGCGGAAAATTTGTAGCACCCGCACAAAAGATGGTCGATTTCTGTACCAACAAAATTTCCCCTGGTTTACCCGATTGCAGTTATTTACCCGGCTTAACTTCAGTTGATTTACGCCATGTATTACCTGCGTTTATTCAACAGTCATTACAAGGTGGGTTTAAAGCTTTTGGGAAGAAAATTAAAGGCTATTATACCAACGAAGCCGTGGTTGTAGCTACGGAGAGCAGAACCTCTTCTCCCGTACGTATACCTCGGGATGAAGCGGGTTTACATCACCCTCAATTATATAATTTATACCCTTGTGGTGAGGGAGCAGGTTATGCAGGTGGCATTGTGAGTGCAGCTATGGATGGACAAAAAATTGCACAAGTTCTATTTACAAAATTTCGCCTTTAACTCAATGGCTTCAGTAGCGCCAAGATCAATTGCTCTTTGGAAATCGACGCAGGCTTTTTTTGGCTGACCCATTCGGGAAAAACTCAACCCTCTTTTAACAAAATAGTCTTTACTTTTTGAATTAATAACGATAGCACTCGTAAACAATTTAACTGCAGTTGCATAGTCGTTGAGCGACATTTTACACAATCCGGCATAATAATACGCTAGGTCGTATGCCGGATTCAGCTCAATTACTTTTTGAAAGAAAGAATCGGCTTTTTTTAACTCACTATTAAAATATAAATACTTGCCTTTCGCAAACAAATACATTTCATTCGCATCCACAATGTCGAGTGCTTTATCAATAACGGTACTTGCTTTACCAAAACTACCGATAGAAAAAAAATACTCCGCTTGAAAAAAATAAGTTTCGCAATAATTTTCATCTATAGCAATTGCTTTTTCAAAATCTTCAAAGGCTAGTCCTATCTCCTTCAACAATAGTTTCACATAGCCACGTTCTGCCAACAATTCTGCATTATCATGTTGATACTTTATTGCGAGGTCAAAATCTTTTTTTGCCGAATCGAGCTTGTTAGTTGCTATAAAAGCCCTTCCTCTCCATAATAGCGCTTCCGGATTAATACTATTCAACAGCAGCGATTGCGAAATAAAATAAATTGACTTAGCATAACTATTAGTTTTATATGCACATATCCCTTTTTGCACCAGCGCATCAAAAGCAGCAGCATCATGTATTAAACATTGATCAAAAGAAGTGGCAGCATCACTATACTTGTTCAACCCCATAAATGCCTTCCCTCTTATTAAACTAAGTGCTGCAGCATCTTTCTTACTGAGGTTTGTATTTTTGAGCGTTGCTTCTGTTTCCCTAACTACATCACTGTACTGCTTAAAAACAAGTTTCATATTACTGCTTCTTATTTCAGCCATAACACTTTGCCCTGCCATAGGAAATACAGACACCCAATACATAATTATACATAAAATAATCCTCATACCATACTTTGAAGTTGAGATGCTTATTGAATACAACAATTGCCAATAAATGCTGGGGGAGCTAGAATAAACGTATAAAATATTTTTTATATCAAAAAAATATTTATCTTGTATTTTATAATTAGTTATACCCCCAGTAGCTATTATTGATTTTGTGTGCAATGAGGTTTTAAAAAACCCTTGTTAACTACTTAATAATATAGCGATGAATATTGCAAAATTCCTTTTTATCCAATTTTTCCTACTAACTACTTTCAGCAGTTTTTCACAGCAATCTATTTCACTTTCAATCACAATCACAGACCTCCACCTCAAATATTCTGTGCGTGGAGGCACCGATCCTCGTGTAAAGTTTTTTGATAAAAGAACCAATCAGCCCCTTAATCCAAAGGAAGCAGATGGGCTCAATTGTATGCATTTCGTTGATACGAAAGAGGCGGATATTACAACGCAATATGCCCTTCTGCCTATTGTGATTCAGGTACCAGTGAACAATGTAATTACCATAGGTATGGAGGCTTTTGAAAAAAATAAAAAAAAGGGGGATTGTGATTTCAATGCCAATGGGCTTTTTAATAAAGATAATCATCACGAGTTTGGAGAGTTTGTAATTGATTTAAAAAATCTGAAACCTGGCGTTAACTCAGAAAAAATAAGTGCGAGTACATCAGGTGGATTATTTAGAATAGAATTTATTGCAAAATATAGTTTACCTGAGCCAGACTCAATAAAAACGAATGACGCAAACAATAAATTCTGTTTTCAACAAAAAGTTATTGCTACTACAGGCGCATCGGCATTACCCAATACATCCGGTGTTCTATATAAATGGGAGTACTATAAACAAACTTCAGCTAATTGGGAACTAATTACTGTTTCAGATAATCCCTCACTGGAAACAGACGCTACAAACTTAGGCTTAGAAGCTCCAAAAATAAATAGCAAAATTCCACTGCGCGTGTCTCTAATGACTAAGGAAGAATTAGGCAAGTCTGCGAATAAAACAATTGAATTCATGCCCGATGCGCCCACCTTACAAGCAAAGAAAGTAAACATAGTAAATACATGCGCCAACAAGGAAGAAGGGGGCATTATT
>JBDKJW010000040.1:0-14204 GCA_039796395.1 Bacteroidota bacterium | reverse complement strand
ATCTATCTCTGCAGGGTCTATATCCAAATGAATAATTTTTGCCTGCTTGGCATATTTATCTAGCCTTCCTGTTACCCGATCATCAAAACGCATACCTACAGCAATCAATACATCACACTCATTAGTAAGTACATTCGGTCCATAATTTCCATGCATACCTAACATACCCACATTCAATGGATGATCGGTTGGTAATGCACTTAAGCCGAGTAAGGTCCAGGCTGCTGGCAAAGGCAAATTTCCTTTTTCAATAAAAGCTTTAAACTCTTTTTCCGCCTTACCAAGAATTACACCTTGTCCGAATAATACAAAAGGCTTCTTCGCTTCATTAATTAGCTTGGCAGCTTCAACAATATATTCTTTACGCACAATGGGTTTGGGTCGATAAGACCGAATATGCTCGCATTTTTCGTACCCCTTGTATTCAATCTTTTGTAGCTGTGCATTTTTTGTAATATCAATCAATACCGGTCCCGGTCTACCTGTACCAGCAATAAAAAATGCTTTCGCCAATATATGTGGAATTTCATTGGCATCCGTTATCTGATAATTCCATTTTGTAACCGGCGTAGTAATATTAATTACATCCGTTTCTTGGAAAGCATCGGTACCTAGTAAATGTGCGAATACTTGTCCTGTTATACATACTAAAGGCGTACTATCTATTTGTGCATCCGCTAAACCCGTAACTAAATTGGTAGCACCAGGTCCACTCGTTGCAAACACCACACCTACTTTTCCGCTTGTACGTGCATAGCCTTGTCCGGCGTGTATCCCACCTTGTTCATGCCTAACCAGTATATGTTTAAGTTGATCATGATAATCATATAATGCATCATAAATAGGCATGATAGCACCGCCTGGATACCCAAAAATAGTATCAACACCCTCTGCTATTAAAGCTTCGAGAATTGCCTGACTACCAGATAATGTTCTCATTTCGGTAGTAGTTGAAGTAGCTATTTCTTTTTCTGCGATTTCCATAATCTTACATTTCATCGGTTACACAACCCTGCGAAGCGTCTTTAACTGCTTGCGCATATTTGAATAATAATCCTTTTGTAGCTTTTGGCGCTGGCACTTGCCAAGCTGCTCTGCGTTTAGCAATTTCTTCGTCCGAAACCTTCAACGTCATTTTCCGTTCTTGCACATTTAATTCAATGATATCATCATCTTCTACCAACCCTATTAATCCGCCTTTTACGGCTTCGGGTGTAATATGACCAACAACAAATCCATGTGTGCCGCCACTAAATCTTCCATCGGTAATTAAGGCCACACTCTTTCCTAAGCCTGCCCCAATAATAGCTGAAGTGGGTTTTAACATTTCGGGCATACCCGGTGCGCCTTTGGGCCCTACATTCCTTATCACCACTACATTGCCCGCTTTTATTCTACCTGAGTTAATGCCTTCTATCAATTCTTTTTCTCCATCAAATACCCGAGCTGGCCCCTCAAATAATTCGCCTTCTTTTCCTGTGATTTTTGCTACACTACCACCGGTTGCTAAATTGCCGTAGAGAATTTGTAAATGCCCCGTAGCTTTTAATGGTTGTTCGATTGGAAGAATAATTTTTTGTTGCTCAAAATCCAAATCGGGTGCCGCTACTAAATTCTCTGCTAATGTTTTACCCGTAACGGTTAAGCAATCGCCATGTAATAATCTTTTACTTAATAAATATTTCATTACGGCAGGTACGCCACCATATTGATGTAAGTCTTGCATCAAATATTTTCCACTTGGCTTAAAATCGGCAAGCATGGGAACTCGATCGCTGATCGCTTGAAAATCATCTTGGGTAAGATCTATATCAACACTTCTTGCCATAGCAATTAAGTGTAGTACTGCATTTGTGCTTCCACCCAATACCATAATTAAGGTAATAGCATTTTCAAAAGCTTTACGTGTCATAATATCACGCGGCTTTATATCTTTCTCCATCAACAAACGGATGGCTTTACCTGCTGCTGCACATTCCTGTTGCTTCTCTTCGCTGAGTGCAGGGTTGGAAGAAGAATAAGGCAAGCTCATACCAAGCGCTTCAATGGCTGATGCCATGGTGTTTGCGGTGTACATACCACCACAAGCACCTGCTCCGGGACAAGCATGTTGCACGATACCTTTAAAATCTTCTTCGTTTAACGTGCCGGCTATTTTTTGTCCGAGTGCTTCAAATGCAGAAATAATATTTAAGTCTTGTCCCTTATAATGCCCTGGCGCAATAGTACCACCATATACCATAATGGCTGGGCGATTCAACCTACCCATGGCAATCAAAGCACCAGGCATATTTTTATCACAACCAGGTAAGGCAATTAATGAATCATAATACTGCGCCCCACAAACAGCCTCGATTGAATCGGCTATTACATCTCTACTCACTAATGAGTAACGCATACCATCGGTACCATTACTAATACCATCACTTACACCAATGGTATTAAAGATCAACCCTACTAAGTCGTTCTCCCAAACACTCTTCTTTACTAACTTGGCTAGGTCATTTAAGTGCATATTGCAAGTATTACCGTCATAACCCATACTTACAACACCAACTTGCGCTTTGGCTAAATCAGCATCGGTTAATCCGATACCATACAACATGGCTTGTGCCGCAGGTTGTGTAGGATCTTGTGTAATTATTTTACTATACTTATTTAGTTCCATTAGGCTATTGATGCAGTTTTAGCTACTTGTTTTTCTGTTACCCGTTCTGTATATAATTGTTGAATGATAGCACCCTTTGTATTTTTCCATTCGGCAGGAAAAACAGTATCATCAATAGATTGCCAACCAATAACTTCTGCGGCTGTTCCACAATAAAAAGCGGAATCAGCTTTCCTCAAATCTTCAATGGTATATTGTCCTTCAATTACGGTAAATCCTTCCGCAGCACATATTTCAAGCACTGTTGCTCGCGTAATACCTGCTAAAATATTTCCCGCTTTGGGCGTATACAATACCCCATCTTTTTCAAAAAACATATTTGCTCCCGGGCCTTCGGCAATAAAATCATTCATATCTAATAGCAAAGCTTCATCAAAACCTTTGGCCTTTGCTTCCTGACTAGCCAAGATAGAATTCACATAATGCCCGGCTGCTTTGGCATGAATTTTAAATGCTTTGGGGTTGGGGCGTTGAAAAGAAGAAGTAACAATACGCAATAACTTATCGCCTAAGAATGGCGCCATTTCCCAGGCTTCAATTACTATATGGGAAATCGTATTCGGTGCAAAACTCATATTAGCAGGCGCATATACTACCGGGCGGATATAGGCATTTTGAAAATTATTTTTAGCTAACACTTGATATGTAGCATCAATTAATTCATCTACGCTCCATGTAAATGGTAGATTCAAAGCTTCTGCAGAAATACGTAATCGCTCGTAGTGCTCAATGGGTTTAAAAATTTTTGTTTCGCCACTTTCTGTTTTATAAGCGCGTATACCTTCAAATACAGAATAGCCATAATGAAGCGATTGGCTGTACAAATCCATTTTAGCTTCAGCAGCTTTTACATATTTACCATCTAAAAAAAGAATGGTTTCATTATTGTAATACATAATTCAAATTTCAAGTCAAAAAAAAACCCCGCGGGTTAGGCGGGGCTTGTATTTTAGCGTTTTTAATTTACAGCGTTCCACCTCCATGCAGTGCAGGAATAATTGTGACAATTACAATAATAATTGTAGTAATTGTTGTTACACGAATTATGGCTGCTAGTGAACGCATAGAGTTGTTTAGTTGAACTAAAGATACTTCCCCGCAATGAAATAACAAAGAACTTTTTTAAAAATTATTTAACGCATCTACTTTAAATAATTGTTGATGCATTCAGTACTGCATTTTTTGCAGCGGCTGATTTTGCATTTTTTCCGATATGATCAACAATTAAATCACCGATAGCATTTGTGCCATAATTATTAATTGCATCAATATCTTTTGAAACAAAGCCATTGGCTAAGGTCCATTTAACTGCTTCCCTTACTGCTTCGGCTTCTTCACTTAATCCAAAATGATCGAGCATCATGGCACTCGATAATACCGAACCTAAAGGGTTTGCTATATTTTTTCCTGCAGCCTGTGGGTAAGAACCATGTATGGGCTCAAATAATGCAGCACTATTTCCAACAGAAGCAGAAGGCAATAAACCCAATGAGCCACTTAATACACTAGCTTCATCGCTGATAATATCACCAAACATATTCTCTGTAAGCACTACATCGAATTGAGCTGGGTTCAATATAATTTGCATAGCCGCATTATCAACAAACATATAATCAACCACTACAGCTGGATACTTAGCACTTAACTGCTGTACTACTTTCCGCCATAAGCGAGATGTTTCCAACACATTCGCTTTATCAATGAGTGTTAATTTTTTTCTTCTTATTAGGGCATACTTGAAAGCTTGATCAGCTACCCGCTCAATTTCCGGAACAGAATATGCGCATTCATCGCTCGCAAAACTACCATCATCACTTAAATAGCGCTTACCAAAATAAATACCACCCGTAAGTTCGCGGAAGATGATAAAATCTACGCCTTCTAATTGCTTTGGCTTTAGGGGCGATAAGTGTAGCAATGACGCATAGGTACTAATCGGTCGAATATTGGCAAACAAACCCAGCTCCTTACGTAAGCGCAATAAACCCTGTTCGGGGCGAACTTTTGCAGAAGGATCATTATCATATTTAGGATCACCAATAGCACCAAATAAAATAGCATCACTCATTTTACAAGCTGCAAGCGTTTCATCGGGTAAAGGGTTCCCCGTTTGATCTATGGCTATAGCACCCATCAACACATGCGTATACCTGAACTGATGCCCAAATACTGCAGCAATAGCATCTAATACTTTGATTGATTGTGCAGTAACTTCCGGACCAATGCCATCACCAGTAATAACCGTAATCTGTTTCTCCATACTATACTAATTCCTTTTCAAATTTTTCTATTGCCGACTTTCTACTTAATAGAAAGTCGATATCATCATACCCATTTAATAAACAAGTTTTTTTATACGGATTCAACTCAAATTTCTCCGATTGATTTGTTTCAACGATTGAAATTGTTTGTGCCTCAATATCAATACTCACTTTATTGGTAGCGGGTAATGCAAAAATTGCTTGTAAAAACGCTTCACTTACAGTAACAGGCAATAGGCCATTATTCAACGCATTATTTTTAAAGATATCCGCGAAGAAGCTTGATACTACTGCTTTGAATCCATAATCAACAATTGCCCAAGCTGCATGCTCGCGTGATGAACCACATCCAAAATTTTTACCCGCTACTAATATGTCGCCGCTATAAGTAGATTGATTCAACACAAAATCTGCTTTAGGTTTTGTTTCATCATCTTGCTCATATCGCCAATCGCGAAATAAATTTTTTCCAAAACCATCCCTTGTAGTTGCTTTTAAGAAGCGCGCCGGAATAATTTGATCTGTATCAACATTTTCCATCGGCAATGGAACGATGCTACTATATATTTCTTTTAATGCTTTCATATTACAATAATTCTCTTACATCAGTTACCACCCCTGTAATCGCAGCAGCTGCAGCCGTAAGCGGACTCGCCAACAATGTTCTAGCCCCAGCACCTTGCCTGCCTTCAAAATTTCTATTACTGGTACTAATACAATATTCGCCTGCCGGAATTTTATCTTCATTCATACCTAAACAAGCACTACAGCCAGCCTGTCTTACCACAAAGCCTGCTTCCGCAAAAATGGTTTCTAATCCTTCTTCTTTTACTTGTTTAGCCACTTGTTGTGAGCCAGGAACTATCATTACTTGTACAGCGTCATTTTTCTTTCTTCCTTTAATTAATGCAGCCACTTCTCTTAAATCTTCTATTCTTGAATTGGTACAACTACCAATAAAAATATGTTGCACAGGCATACCTATTAATGGTTTACCAGATTGCAAACCCATATACGCCAGGGCTTTAATAATATTTTTTCTTTCTCCTTCATCTGGTATAGTATCGGTAACAGGCACACTAGCATTTATAGCAATACCTAAGCCCGGATTGGTGCCGTATGTAATCATCGGTTGAATAGCCCCTGCATCAATAGTAAGTTCTGCATCAAAAACAGCATCTTCATCACTATATAATGCTTCCCATTCTTTTTTCTTCAATTTCCATTCATCACCCGCTGGCGCAAATGTTCTTCCTTGTATATAATTAAAAGTAGTTTCATCCGGGGCAATCATACCACCGCGTGCACCCATTTCAATACTCATATTGCAGATAGTCATGCGCGCTTCCATCGATAAATTACGAATCGTGCTACCTGCATATTCTACAAAAAATCCCGTAGCACCACTAGCTGAAATTTCAGCAATGATGTATAGAATAATGTCTTTAGATACTACCCCTTTTTGCAATTCACCTTCAATATTGATGCGCATGGTTTTAGGCTTGGTTTGCAAAACACATTGTGATGCAAAAACCATTTCTACCTCGCTCGTACCAATGCCAAAAGCCACGGTACCAAAAGCGCCATGTGTAGAAGTATGACTATCTCCACATACGATCGTCGTGCCGGGTTGCGTAATCCCCAACTCCGGACCAATTACATGCACAATACCTTGGTAAGGATGCCCCAGACCATACAATTCAATATCATGATTCTTGCAATTTTCAATTAACGCTTCAACCTGCATACGAGAAAGCGCATCTTTAATAGGCAAGTGTTGATTAAGTGTAGGTACATTATGATCGGCAGTAGCTATTGTTTGTTTCGGCCTAAAAACTTTCAACCCTCTTTTTTCTATGCCTTTAAATGCCTGTGGACTCGTTACTTCATGAATAAAATGGGTGTCGATATACAGCACCGAAGGGCCGTTCTCCATTTTTTCAACCACATGTTTATCCCAAATTTTATCAAATAGTGTTTTTCCCATGAATTATTTTTTGGTTATGCAACCGCTTGCTCAGGCACATGCGCTTCAGCCATTTTACGAAGGTCATCTTCCATCACTTCTTTCTTACTATCCGCAACTTTCAAAAATTCTTGATATAACTGATCCACATCATTTCTATTAAACGCGTACCCTAATTTTTGGAACCGATAGGCCAGGGCACTTCTTCCACTTCTTGCCGTGAGTACAATTTTACTACCCTCAGCACCAACTTGTTCAGGATTAATAATTTCATAGGTAAGCGAATCTTTCAAGAAGCCGTCTTGGTGTATGCCCGATGAATGAGAGAAAGCGTTTGCGCCAACAATGGCTTTATTTGGTTGAACAGGCATCCGCATAGTATCAGCCACTTCTCTACTCAATGGATTCAACATTTTAGTATTGATATTCGTGTATAAACCAAGGTATTTATGTTGCTCAATAATCATTACTACTTCTTCCAATGATGTATTACCAGCGCGCTCTCCGAGCCCGTTAATAGTACACTCTATTTGTCTTGCCCCATTGATAGCCCCACTAATGGAGTTAGCAGTAGCCAATCCTAAATCATTATGACAATGGCAGGAAAGAATAGCTTTATCTACATTCGGTACATTATTGATTAGATAAGCAATTTTTTCTCCATATTGATGCGGCAAGCAATAACCTGTTGTATCTGGTATATTAACCACGGTTGCACCTGCTGCAATTACAGCTTCTACTACACGGGCTAAATATTCATTGTCTGTGCGGCCAGCATCTTCTGCAAAAAACTCTACATCATCTGTAAAGTTTCGAGCCCATTTCACAGCTTGTACAGCACGGGCTAAAATTTCGTCTTGCGTAGCGTTGAACTTGGCTTTGATATGGTAATCTGAAGTACCGATACCCGTATGTATACGCGGACGAACAGCGTATTTCAATGCTTGCGCCGCCACTTCAATATCTTTTTGCACCGCACGGGTTAAGCCGCAAACAGTAGCATTTTTAATAACGCGCGAAATTTGGGTAACAGATTCAAAATCGCCCGGACTAGAAATAGGAAAACCCGCTTCTATGATATCTACACCCAGTAATTCAAGTTGCAATGCCAATTCTAATTTTTCTTTGGTATTCAATTTACAGCCGGGCACCTGCTCCCCATCCCGAAGAGTAGTATCAAAAATGTGGATTTTATTATCCATGGTTACATATTTTAGAGATAAAAAGACAGGCTACGTAAATGCTGCTATCGATTGCCTGAAATAACAACAGTACGGCCTGTCGGATTCGAATTTAGTTTACCGTATCTTCGAAAAAGAATCAATATATAGTTGTTTTTACGCTGTTTAATCGCACCCAAACAGCCCAAAACCCTTACCTGTATTGATTTTAACTGGTAAATTTTTACGATGCCCAACCGCACTACAGATGCCCTTTTTCAACTCATACAATCACTCGAAAGAGCTGAAAAACGCAATTTCAAGCTCTACGCTACCCGCAATAGCGGTTCGGGCGAATTGAAAGTGATTGAACTATTTGATGCTTTGGATAAGATGAAACTGTATGATGAAAAAATATTGCTAAAAAAACATAAGAGCATCCAAAAGAAACAGCTTTCAAATTTAAAAGCGGCACTATATCAAGAGATTCTTGCCAGTTTACGACTACTAAAGCAAGCTGATAATATTGATTTGCAACTACATGAGCAACTCGATTTTGCGCGAATTTTATACAATAAGGGTTTGTATATGCAGAGTTTAAAAATTTTAGACCGCATTAAAGAACAAGCCCGAAATAATAACCAGGTAACCTATATACAGCAAGTTCTTTTTTTAGAGAAGAAAATAGAGGCTTTACATATTACGAGAAGCATGCAAGATAGGGCCGAGCAACTGTGTACAGAGGTTAATGATACGAACAAGCGTTTGCAAATTATCAGCACCCTTTCTAATCTTTCTTTACTCCTTTATGGTTGGTATATTAAGAACGGGCACGCACGCAATGAAGCAGATAAGCAAGCACTAGCTTCTATTTTTGATAATCCAGCCATTCACAAATACGAGCAACCCGAAGGTTTTTATGAGAAATTGTATCTCTATCAGTGCCACTGTTGGTATGCTTTTATCACACAGGAATTTTTATTATATTATCGGTACTGTCAGAAGTGGGTGGATCTTTTCCACGACGACCCAAAAATGATTCAGGTAGAAACTGCGCATTATATAAAAGGGATACACAATTTATTAGGCGCTCATTTCGACTTAAGAAATTTTAAGAAATTCCACCAAACTATTCAGGCATTAGAGAAATTTATTCAACTGCCGGTGGTGCAACAAAATCAAAATAATTTAATTCAGTGTTTTACCTATTTGTATACCGCCAAATTGAATCGTCATTTCATGGAAGGCACATTTACCAAAGGATTGGCGCTTGTTCCGGAAATTGAGGAAAAACTAAAAGAGTATGAGTTATACTTAGATAGACATCGCATACTTGTATTTTACTATAAAATTGCATCGCTCTATTTTGGGAGTGGCAATGCAGAGAAAAGTATCGATTATTTGAACCTAATTATTAATTGGAAGGTAGATCTTCGTACAGATTTACAATGCTATGCCAGGCTATTACATTTAATTGCACATTACGAATTGGGTAATTTAAATCTACTTCAATATTTGTTAAAGTCGGTTTATAGGTTCATGGCGAAAATGCAAAATTTGAGTGCCACAGAAGAAGCCGTATTTGATTTCTTGAGAAATGTATTCCGTATTTCTCCACGAAAGATGAAGCCAGAATTTGAGTTATTATTAAAAAAATTACAATCCCTGGCTAACGATAGAATGGAAACCAGGGCTTTTATGTATTTAGATATCTTATCTTGGCTAGAAAGTAAGATTCAAGATAAGCCAGTTCAAACAATAATTAGGCAGAAATACTTGGACGCTCAGAAACGATTATCGGAAAACTAATATGAATGGCGCAACCAGAGGTTGGTGCGGTATGAATACTGATAGATCCATTAAAAAGTTCCACACGGCTAGTTATATTGTATAAACCAATCCCTTTTTTTTGATGCGCTAAATCAAATCCTTTACCATTATCTGTAATAGATAGATAAATACTGTGCATATTTCTACCCAGCTCAATGATGAGTGAATTTGCATCGGCATGTTTTAATACATTACTCAATTGCTCTTGAATGATTCGGAAAATAGAAAGTTTAAAATCATATTCAAGGTCTTCGTCAAAAAAAGTATCTGAAACAAAATGAATATGCAGATCTTGTACATACTTCACGTCTTCCAATAAGCTTTCAATAGCTTTGATTAAACCAAAATCCTTAATAAGCGGAGTAACTAAGCCCTTGGTAAGCCTACGTATCTCTTCAATGCCATGCAAAATAAAATCGGCTGATTGCCGCAACAACTCAGCCCCTCCTTCATTTTTCTTTTCAGCAGAAGCAATATACATCATGGCTACAGTAAGCTGTTGATTTACATTATCATGTAATTCTCTACTGATATCATGCCTTTCTTTTTCTTGAGCATGTACAACTGCTTCCGTTATTTCTTTCTGCTTTAATTTTCTTTCCTCATCAAGTTTTTTTTCCAACTGAATGCGTTCTGTAATATTATTAGCGATGGCCATTACGGCATCTTTATTATTGTACCGGATACGCAAAGAAGACACTTCCATATAAAGTATCTCATTCTTTTTATTTACATGCTCCCAAATACCGCCACTCCGTGGCTCGTTATCTTCTGTAATTTTTTGAATAAATTTTTTCAACTTTCCGTAGGCACTTGGGGGGCGCATATCCCAAATCGTGATCTTTAAAAATTCATCTCTAGTATATCCATACTCTCTTTCTGCAACCCCATTTACTTCCATTATCTCCTGGGTTTGTAAATCCCATATATACAGTGCCATAGGGTTGAAGAAAAATAAATTTCTATACCTTTCTTCTGATAAACGCACTATTTCTGCCGCTTCTTTGCGTGCTGTAATATCTCTAGAATTAGATACAATTCCTTGCACCGATTCATCATTTAATAAGTTCGTGAGATTAGTTTCAAGCCACCGATAATCTCCATATACATTTTTAAACCGGAAAGCAGGTAAAGCAGCTTGATCTACAAACTGCACTTTTCGAAATGTTTCCGTAGCTATAGCTATATCATCGGGGTGAATGAAATCAAAGGCCGATTTTCCTAACAAATCTGTGTCTTTTAACCCTAATACTTTTTCAACTGTGGGGCTGATATAAATAAAAATACCATTCGCATCGAGTACTTTAATCATATCAGAACCCGATTGTACCAATGATTTAAATCGCTGTTCACTCAGAAATAATTTTTGCAAATTTTTCTTTCTTTCAATACTATATTGAATAGATTTTGCGAGCAATTTTTCATCAAACTCACCCTTTACTAAATAATCTTGCGCACCCTGACTCATTGTTTCTAAAGCCATATCCATATCGGCCAAGCCCGTTAATATTAGGATCGGGATATCGGCTGCAAAAAATTGTATCCCTTTATAAGAGTCTATCCCAGTGCTATCAGATAAAGAAAGGTCGAGTAATATTAAGCTAGGTTTTTGCCTTTGTAGCATAGCTACTGCTTCTGCTCCGCTGGCTGCTTTCGAGATTTTTTCGATGGGTAATCTGGTTTTCCATAGTAATCCTTCCAACACAAACAAATCGGCTGGATTATCTTCCACTACTAAGATATTCAACAACAGAGTATCATGCATAAATTCTTTCGATAGCGTCTTTGAATTTCTCCATTACTACCTTGCGCTTCAAACTCATCTTGGGAGTCATTTCACCGGTATCGATCGTCCACTCGCGAGATAATAATTCAAATTTTTTGATCTGCTCAACATGATTAAAGAAATCATTATAACGCTCAACCAGCTCTCGATATAGTTCGAGTACTTTGGGGTGATGAATTGCGTCTTCGTGTGTTGTAAAAGGTATTCCTTTTTCACGCATCCAATCTTGCAAGGTTGCAAAAGAAGGCACAATTAATGCGCCTACAAATTTTCTTTCAGAACCTACTACCATCACTTGCTCAACAAATGGGCTCTCTTTCAACTTATTTTCGATTGGTTGTGGAGCTACATATTTACCGCCACTTGTTTTAAACAATTCTTTTTTACGATCGGTAATTTTTAAAAATTTATTTTCGTCCCATACCCCAATATCGCCAGTGAGTAGCCAACCATCAACTACGGTTTCGGCAGTAAGGTCTGGTCGTTTATAATATCCTTGCATAACGCATGGGCCACTCACTAATATCTCCCCATCTTCTGCTAGTTTCACTTCAATACCAGTTATTTTTGGACCTACTGTGCCAAATTTAGTTCCCCCTTTTTCTTGTCTGTTTACACAAATAACTGGACTATTCTCTGTTGGTCCGTATCCTTCATAAACGGGTACTTGTGCAGCATTGAATATGCGTAATAATTTTACCTGACATGCAGCGCCACCCGTAATGATATAAGAGATATTACCTCCCAATGCTTCTCTCCATTTCGAGAAAATAAGTTTATTAGCCAATGCCAATTGAATATTATACCAAAGGCCTCCACTTATTCGATTATCATATTTTTCTGCTAAGTCAACTGCCCAGAAAAATAATTTTCTTTTAGCGCCAGTTAGCTCACTCCCTTTTGCCATTATTTTCTCAAAAACTTTTTCTAATAACCGAGGAACTGTAGTGAACCCATTGGGTTTTACTTCACGGAGATTATCACCAATTGTTTCTAAGCTCTCGGCATAATAGATACTAATGCCGCTATATAAATAAATATAGGTGCACGTTTTTTCAAAAATATGATTGAGTGGTAAGAAGCTTAATACTTTAGTATCGGGTGCATCATTAAAAGGAAAACTTTCTTTTGAGAATTGAACATTCGTATAAATATTTTTATGCGATAGCATTACTCCTTTGGGCGTACCAGTTGTGCCAGAGGTATAAATAATAGTAGCTAATTGTTCTTCAGGAACTGTTTTTTTAATTTCATCCACTTTTGTAAGCAATGCATCGTCTGCTAAAGCTGTAACGTGCGTCCAGTGTGGCGCACCAGTTATAACATCAAATGTATAGGCAGATTTGATAGATGGTACTTTTGGTAAAATACTATTCACTTTTTGTAGCAGTTCTTCATTGGCTACAAAAATATATTTCACTGCAGCATCATTCAATATAAATTCTAATTCAAGTGGGTTAGTGGTAGGATACACAGGAACTAATATGGCGCCAATTTGCTGACAAGCCAAATCCGTAAAAACCCATTCAGGCCTGTTATTACTAATGATGGCAATTTTATCACTACCCTCAGGTGTAAAGTCGTTTCCACTCACGCCTAATTGCAGTAAGCCTGCACTGAATTTATTTGCTATAGTAGCTACTTCTTCTGTTGAATATGCTTTCCATTCTCCCTTTTCTTTGGCAACAAGCATTTCTTTCTTGGGAAAATGAGTAAGCTGATGTTCAACACAATCGAACAGGCGTTTGATAGTCATATGCAATCGTTGTTATGATACAACATTATTTTAATGTAATGTTGCTAAAATTATTTATTGACCTTTTTTAAGCTTTTGGTATTCTTGTTCAATTAAATCTTCTTTCGATCCGTTGTATGCCTCAAAGTATTGGAACCCTAATCCTAGGCCCCATCCTAGCATAACCCATATTGGCCATGGATATCCATTAAAGCCAACTCTTCTTCCTATGGTAAACCACCAAATAGCCCACAAAAAAGCTATGACCACAAAATAGCTGAATAGGCTTTTCTTAAACATAGCTCTTTTTCGAGCCATTTGCCAAAGGCGTTCGTCTCTTTGTTGTTCCATAATGGTTTAATTAGACAAACAAATTACCAAAAAAATTACAGAAACTAATAAGTACGTACCAATTTAAATACGCGGCTACGCTGAAAACTAGTAAAAGCATCCCATGCAGCGGCATGCGTAGCAACCCAATTTGTAAATAAATCCTTATTCAGTGTTTCTCCCAATAACCATTGGTTGTATGCCTCAAATATGCCCTGTGCGATTAAGTATTTCCAATGTTCGTATAATTCACCGGGCAAAGTCGCTTTTTTCTCATTGGCACTTGCCCGATTGTAGATCGTCATCCTGGCTACTTGTAATTGTTCAAAATTTAATGATTGATTTGAACGTAAATGCTGTTTATATACCCTGATTAATATGTTTTTAATTTCAGTGGTACGCGCTGAATAGCTTTCCAAATTCAGGAAAACTTCAGCATAATACATGGTTTTTTCTAATTCTTCTTTT